>JAISLO010000001.1 GCA_031290815.1 Synergistaceae bacterium
GAGCTGGACCCCTTCCAAGTCTATTCGTTGAAGAATCCGGTCGGCATGTCGTCCCTCATGCAGATATACAAGATCGACCGTCCGGATCTAAAAGATCCGCCGTTCATGCCGAACACCCCGCCGGAGTTCAAAGATGCCAGGGGATTGTTCCAGGCAATAGCCGCCCAGGACATTCTCCTCTATCACCCGTACGACAGCTTCATTCCAGTGACAGACTTCATAAGGGAGGCGTCGCGGGACCCTGATGTCCTCGCTATCAAGCAGACGCTTTACAGGGCAGGGGTCAACTCGCCCATAGTCGCCGCGCTGAAAGAAGCGTGTCAGAGAGGAAAGCAGGTCGCGGCCCTCGTGGAGCTCAAGGCCAGATTCGACGAGGAAAACAACATCGGATGGGCCAAATCGCTCGAGAGCGCCGGCGTGCATGTCGTTTATGGCTTTGTAGGATTGAAGACCCACGCAAAGCTCTGCATGGTCGTGCGCAGAGAAAAGGACGGAATCAGGCGGTACGTTCACCTGGGCACAGGCAACTACAACTATATAACCGCAGGAGTATACTCGGACTTTGGGCTTTTTACCGCAAACCCCGACATAGGGGCGGATGTCTCGGATCTGTTCAACGTTCTGACGGGTTATTCCAAACAAAAGGAGTACAGAAAACTTCTCGTTGCCCCTCACACCCTCAGGAGAGAGATAATCGCCCGCATCGACAGGGAGATCGAGATTCACATGAGAAACGGCAGCGGGAGGCTTGTGTTCAAGCTGAACTCCATCTCCGACAAGGAGAGCATCGACGCTCTTTACAGGGCGTCTCGGGCAGGGGTGAAGGTAGATCTCCAGGTGCGAGGCATCTGTTGTCTCAGGCCCGGCGTAAAGGACCTGTCGGAGAATATAAAGGTCACGAGCATCGTGGGGCGCTTTCTCGAACACACGAGGATATTCTACTTTCACAACGACGGACGGTCGGAGATCTATCTTGGAAGCGCGGACCTGATGACACGCAACCTCGACCGCAGGGTCGAGACGCTCTTTCCCGTGGAGGATGAGGCTATTCGGCAGAGGATAATGAACGTGATCCTGCCGGTTCATCTCAGCGACAACGCACAGTGCAGCGAGCTGAATCCCTACGGCGAGTATGTCAGACTCGCAGCGCCTGATGGGGCGGCCCCCATAAACTCGCAGAAGTGGATGATGGACAATCCGAGAATGGTGTTTGCCGATGATTGACAGAAACGCCAAATCGCTGTTCGCGATAAATTCGATACTCGATCGCATTGACCCGATGATTCGGGAGATACCGGGCGTTGTTGACGGAACGGATCCCGAGTGTCTCCACAGGATGCGGGTGGCTTCGCGCCGTTTGAGAAGCGCCCTTCGCCTTCAAGCGGAACATGCTGGCATTGCGGATGCCAGGGCGTTTTTCAGGCTCATCCGCTCCGTCACTCGGACACTTGGAAACGCCAGGGATCTCGACGTGCAGAAAGCGTGGCTGGAGGAGTTTCTCGGCCGCTGCCTTCAACGAGAGAAGAGCGGAGTGAGCCGCTTGATCCTGCGCCTGTCTCAGGAGAGGCAGAGCTTGCAGCCGCAGATAATCGGCGCAGTCTCCAACATAACGAACGACCCGGTTTTCAAGGGAACCATGGAAAAGCTCATCTCCGCCCGCTTCGATGCGGAGATGAACGGGGCTGCGACGACGGAGGGGGATATCTGGTATGCTACCAGGATCATAGGAATTCAGCTCGAATCGGTAATACAACATTCGGCATCCCTCATATCGAGGGACGCCCACGAGGCGCATCACAGGATGCGCATAGAGGTGAAGCGCCTCCGTTACGCGATGGAGATATTCAGGGGAGTGTACGCCGATATAGAGGACAGGCTGGATGGCTACATGGCGCTGGTCAAGGAACTGCAGGGTTTGCTGGGCGACCTTCACGATGCGGATGTGTGGGTTGAGCGGGCACCTGAGCTGTCCGCGGCGGAGATGAAGCGGACCGAGATCTATTTTGGAACCTCAAAGCCCTTCGGCAGCCTCGCCCCCGGATACGACGCGATAGAGAAGGACAGGTCCGCCTTTAGAGATGAACAGTTCGAGAGGACGTTCAATTTTTGGAACGAGACGACGAGATCCGGGCAGTGGCGGGCTTTGAGGGAGACTATCCTGTTGGCGTACAGGGGAAGAGTGAACGACTCAGATAGCGGAAGAGATCGAGCGACGGGAGAATAATCGTCTGGACTTGTCACGGGGGAAATTTTTCAAATTACTGAAGGTATTTTTGCAGGTGACGGTCTCTGTAGTGTGTCTGTTTTACGCACTGAGGGGCATAAATATAGCCTCGCTGCGGGATGAGTTTCGGGAATATTCTGTACCTGGAGTCGCCGTCGTCCTGCTGGCATTTGCGTGTTGCGTGTGGATTCAGGCCTTGCGGCTGTCAGCGTTGTTCAGCCCCAAGCTTGGATCTGTGAACGCCCTTGAGGCGATCTTGGTAGGGCTGGGTTTCAACAATGTGCTTCCCGCTAAAGGCGGAGAGGCGGTCAAGGTGGCGTACATCAGCAAGTTCCTGGGTCGGCATGTGTCTGACGCGGCGTCGGCGGTCCTAATGGAGCGATTTTGGGACGCGAACGGGCTGTTCGTCCTATCAGCGGTGATATTGGGCGATATATTGGACCCGTCGGCGAGGCAATGGGGAGGAGTTTTTTTCGTCGTCTTCTGGGCGTTGTTTATATTCTTCCGTGCCCGCCATGATATCTTCCTGAAAATCTGGAATTTGCTCCCCCTGGTCGGACGCGTGAGGTTTTTGGATGAACTGCGGGAGAGCCTGCTGCGACGCACGACCTCGCGGCAGATCCTCGAGGCCGGAGCGCTTACGGTTGGATCGTGGGCAGCTTATTTCGCGTACTCGGCCTGCGCGTTTATCATTGCGGGCAATTTTCCGATAACCATAGGGGATGCGGCGGTGATATTCCTGATCTCGGCAGCCGGGCAGCTTGTCCCGTCTTCCCCAGGTTCGCTCGGGGTATTCGAGGCTTCAGTCGTCTGGGGCTCCGGCATTTTCGGCGTAGACCGCGAACAAGCGCTTGGCATCGCGTTTCTCCTGCGGGTTATACAATCTCTTCCAACCGTCAGCGCGGTCGCACTTTTCATGGTCAAGAGGACATAACGAGGGACATCTCGAAGCGTCAAGAACGAAGGGAAAAACGAGGATTTGTTTCTCGTCATGGTATCGAAATAGATGTGTATATACATGCGTCGTTCTTCGTTCGTTTCAATGACGCCGATGGAAGGCTTCCCCTTCAGGTGTTGAT
>JAISLO010000002.1 GCA_031290815.1 Synergistaceae bacterium
CGGCCACTATGACGGTATCGTGAACGAAATCAACAATCGAGCCGATTCCATAGGTTGAGATGAGTTGTGTCTGGCGCACATCACCTACGACGCGATCGCTGTAAGCCTTCTGTCTGCCCTTATTGTTGAATTTAGCCTTTGCCATACTCAATCCCTTTCCTGAATGAACAAGTTGGACGATGCCTCGACGTTGCGGAGCGAGTTCAGCGTTGCTGGGAAATCAAGGTTTGAACCACGCTCACCCGAAATCAGCAGACTGCAGTAACCGCTCTGGTTAGATTTATATACAAGAGTGTCGGGGTTCTCCTCCGCAAGTTCCTGCCAGCGCTCTGATATATCTGTGAGCCAATCTTCGGCATCGCGAACGCCTTCAGGGTGGATCATACGTATACGATTCAGGATGAACTCCCGCGCTTTTTTGACACATTCAGCGTCCGAGCGAAAATTTACGGCGCTGTCGTTGGCTCCGAGCGATGGTTCAGACAATCTCAGCATTATGATGAAGACGCAGTGGACGGCTTTTTCAATTGCCCTCGCGGAGAATGGAGTGACGCTTGTCGTTTCGACATACCGGTAGAACGCCTTGTGATAAAATCCAAATTGCTCATAATGCGACTTGTCCCTGGAACGCGAGCCGTTATACATGGACAGCACGATCCCTGGATTTCGCCTGCCGACGCGGCTTGTCGCCTGGATATACTCGGCGTTGCTCTTGGGTTGGTTATACATGGTCAGTACGCCAAGCCTGTCAATGTCGATACCCACGGAGAACATATTTGACGCGAGCATATATGAGAGATATGCCGGGTCCCGATAGTCAAGCTCTAGTCTTCCCAATGTTTCTTTTATCTCTTTTGATGTCTTGCGGCTTGTCAACTCATCGTGAATGCCCGTTCTGATGTCGGAATGAGTCAGGCCTGCCTTGTCGGAGTCCGCCTTGAATTTCAGACCTGCAAGAGTGCGGATATGAGAATGGATGCGGTCGCTGATGATGTTGTCCGCCCCGCCCAAATCCTTGATCGCGTTGAAATATCCTATGACGGTGGAGAACTGGTCAATCACTCTCTCCGGTTTACCCTGTTTGATGAACAGCAATTTAACGAATATCAGATTCGCATACACTCGTATCATAAGGTCGACAATCGTGCCGCCTGTTTCGCAAAGCCCGATATAGGTTCTGGCCGGGCGGTCGTCTTCGCTTGCCCTGACAGCGAAGAAGGAATCGCTGAAGTTGATTCCGCCCGGAGGAAACTGGGACATTTGCTTGTTGTACAGATTGCGGATTTGCTCGGCGGCATTTTTGACTGTGGCCGTCGATGCGATCACTTTGGGGTAACGCCCGCTGCGATTGCAGAGATACTCGACGCCGATCTCATATATTCCGGCGAGCGAACCGAGAGGGCCCGAGATGAGATGCAGCTCGTCCTGAATTATCAGTTCGGGCGGCAAGCAGCGTCCGCCGCCAAACAGAGATTTCGATTCGATCTCCCAGGCAAGGCGGGCGAATTTGTCAATGGTGCTCAACACGAGCGTTGGCCGGACGCGATAGATGTCCTCGTCCACAACGTATATCGGAAGAGAATGATGGAACTCACATCTAGGATTGTTATTGCATCGAATGACGAGTGCGTTATGTTTGCCGATTTCATATCCGTCAAGGTCGATCGGGGCGCCGCACCACGGGCACGCAGTAATCTGGACGGGATTTCCCTCGTAAACTTTTTTATCCGGGTTGTCCCTCAGTTCTTTAAGTATTTCAGCGGCGCCGCCGAGTCCTTCAATGCGATTGGGCGTCATTCCACTCCCAATCCACAGACCTATACTCATTTCACCGCCGGAAATATTATTGTTCTTCCGCAGGTGTTCGCAGGCGCATATCAGAGCGGAAGCGCGCTCAAACTGCTGAATCGTCAGCAGCCGAAGCGTATAGCGCATAATGAGCGTTACGCCGTCGTCCAACGGCTTTGTCGAGAGCCTGCGATAGAAAATCACAAATGCGGCGACGCCGAGATACGCCTCCGTCTTGCCGCCGCCCGTCGGAAACCAGAGCAGGTCGACCGTGCCGCGAAAATGACTGTTCTCATCGACCATATCCGGAATTATCTGGAGGATATACGCCAGCTGAAACGGATACCACGTCACATTTTCAAGTTGATCGTCCTTCAGTTTTTTTGTCTTGGCCCTTTGCAAGAGCATGGCTTCATTCATGAGTTTGAACGCAAACCACGCGTCGTCGTTGGAACGTAGTATCTCCACACCGCGCTTCAGTCTCGCAATACAGACGTCAATCTGTCCTATCACTATTTTCGCGGATGCCGTGCAGCCGGCAAGCCCGCTGGCAAGGGCCTCTTGTTTCTCTCTCCAGACCGAGTATTCGCCAATGAACGACAACAATTTTTCGCAGGCCTCGCCGCGACCGGCGGAACGCCAATACGCCGGCTTCAGCGGTTCTCCATCCGCTATTCCGCCAGGCATCATCTGCAATACGCGCTCCGATGGCATGAAATCGCTGTAAATATCCGTGATCTTTTCACTCTCGGCATACTCGACCGAACAACCGTGACCGTATGCGTAGTTCAACACATCGCGGTATTGCATGGCGTTGATTTGTTCTTCCTCGCTCTGGCCCAACCCTGACAGCGCGTTCTGATACACCGGTACAAAGCCATCCGGCAAGAATAGATGCAGCCTGCATTGGAACATCGCGCTCTCGTTTTGTTCCTTGCCGCGCTGCGGGGCTTCGAGCGCGTTCGACACCGAAACGGTAACGAGTTTACTGCCGTCATTCATGACCTTACGGACGCAGAGCGTGATGTCCGCGCCCATATCGCGAAACCGCTCGTGTTCCTTGCATCGGATCGTTCCGCAGTGAGTCGGAACGGCAAATTTCGCCGCAAACTTATACGGTTTGCGCGCGTAATATTTTCTTGTACGGGGCATTTTACCTTCTTCGGTTGGAGGTGACTCGACCGATGACATTATATATTTGCCGCAGGCGAACTCAACCTCAAGGAACTCAGTGCCTTCAGGAATCATGACAGACACGCCCATTGCGGATGGTTTGAATTTATTGGCTTCCATAATGGAATCGTTGTCGGCATGGACGGGGTCCTCGATTTCTTCACCGTCGTCCATCGATCCGATGTCTGGGCCCATATCCTCATCCATAGTGCCCCGGCCAAGGCGTTTTGCCCATAGGATGCCCATCGCATAATAGCTCAGGGGTTCGATGTTCTCTATCACTTCTTCTTCCGTGACAGGTCCGATAAGGTCGCGGGAGAGAAACCCCTTGATCTCATCGATCGCGTCATAATATTCACTGTATTGGCTCATAATATCAGTTCCCTTCAGGACCAGTCCGCCTTTGCGAATCCCGTCAGCTCTATGCCGAGCCAGAATTTCGACTCCTTGAACATACTGTCCGCTCTGCTCGGAAATTTGCTTGGAACGACGGTTATGATATTATTGACATATATTTCGGTTAAGTGCGACGGAATGCCGCTCGACTTATAAAACTCCCGAACGGACGACGATATGCTCATCTGCGCGCTGTCGGAGAGACGACCGATGACGTGCCCGTCATGCTGAATATGATATACGCTGCCGGCCAAACGAAGTTCCAGCCGGTCGTCTGCCTTTATCTGACTGGCTATGTAGGCCTGCGTATCGATGGCCTGCCCCAAATTGCCGAATATAAAGCCGGCCTGTTCAACATCTTCCGGTAGCCCAACCGTAATCCTGTCACAAAATGTTTTCCTATGATACTTGGCTGGACCTTGCTTTATCCAACGACCGGATGAAGATTTAAACAGAGGCCAACGTCCTTTTCTCAGACGATAGAGTTCTGACCTCGGGCGCGTGGCGCCAACATACCACACGCGAGCCTCTTCAGCGTTTGTTTGGGACGGCCTGAGACAGTCGAACAGGAAAACGCGGTCATATTCGCGTCCCTTGGCCTTATGGATCGTCGAAACGGTCAGCGATTCAGGCGTGTTTAGCAGAAGCGGAGACAGTTCTTGTCCTCGGATAAGCGCTTCTCTCAGTTTCTCGAGCTCAAAATAGCCGTCGCGCTCTGCGGATAACGAAGCGAGTATCGCGCAATACGCGCTTTCCGCCGTCCCTTCCCCTCCGCCCACTCGAATCGAATACCTCTCGATGAAATCATCCCTGCTGATTCGGCTCTCACGGTAATCCCAGAACATATCGGCGAGCCACCTATGAAGGGAGGTTCGCTGCGTCACCGAGCGGAGCAGGGTATGAGGAATCTTTTTCCCGTGTAATTGAGCGCTCACCCATTCGGCCTCACCGTTGCTGCGCGTTAGAATCGCGGTCGTGCCATCCGTTGGTTCTGAAAAAATATTCGGTGAGAAAAGCTCACTGGGCATAGCCTTGATCTCGGTGACGAAGTATTTGTTTGCTTCCGTTGCGGAGAGTGAAATCAACGCGCTGCGGAAACCGTCCGAGAGGTCCGCCAGTTCTTTGGTCTGTCTCCTATTGCCGGTCAGCTCATATTTAGCGGCGTCATCGGGCAGCAATTCACCGAGGCTGTTGTAGAAACTGACGGAGTTGATCTTTTCCCTCCCGACGCAGTCGTAATCATAGATTGCCTGGCACTTGTCGCCCAGCAGCAGATATCCGCAGCGCAGCGCGCCGAGTATATTGAGCGTCATCTTCGCGCGTTCGTTGACGAGGTCCTGCAACTCGTCAATTATTACATACTGGAAACCGGACCACTCTTCGGCGTCAAACATATTGTTAAACCGCTGGATGCAACCGTTGAAACCCAATGCGAACAGGTCCTCGTCAGTTTTTTGAGAGAGATTGTTCCAGGCCAATGAATCGAGAGTACAGATAACCAACTGCCTCGCTTCCGAGGACAGCCCCCTTTCCGCCAGTCGCCGCAAGATGACATCGCGGACGGCATTGGTGTAACAAAGCACCAATACCTGTCCTAAATCGACTTCTCCTGAATTTATGATGTGCGACAACCGTTCGATGACGGTATGCGTTTTCCCCGTTCCTGGGCCGGCGTCCACGAGGATGTGAGAATTGATATCCGCTTCGATGATCGCGCCAAAATGCTTTTCAAGTTTGACGTACTCACCCGAGATTATCGGCGGAGTTTCGGCGAACTCCTCCGGAATGGGTTCTTCCTCGATCTCGGGCTCGATTTCAGCCGGCGCTCTCAAGATGTGCTCTATAGTACCGAGCCGTTCATATCGCAGTTCGTATGAGTTTGTCCAATCCCAAGCGGCAGACGAGTCATCCAGCGGCCTTACAATTGGGTTTGGCATACACTGCGAGAAATCTTCACACTCCTCATATTCGCAGCGGCACTCCCAGACAATGGCGTCTCCCCGCATAACCGCCCCATGTGTCATCTGCCCGTCACGAGCTTTAATGCAGCCTTTATCCTGCCGATACTCCTCCTCCTGCATTCTGGTTATGCGCACCGCGCCGTTGGGGGTCAACTGATTCTTGAGGCTGAGCAGGGCTTCGCGCCCACGGCAATTGTGAACAAATTCGGGATCTTTATTTATGTCAGGATTTTTGCGGGTATATATATTGCTCGCGACAGCGATGTTGGATTTGTACTCCACAACCTTGCTCCTCTTCAATCGGACTCGCCCAGCGCGCCGATGTCATAATGAAAGGTCAGCTTGTTAATCTCCACGACAGATGAATTATTCTGCTTGCCGAAATTTTTATTGACAATATCGATACGAGCCGTCATGTTTTCTTTAATTACGGCGGTAAGTTCGAGCGCTTCCTTTAAGAATCCCTTTGTCGGAATATTTTTAGTCGTGTAGATATTTCTGCCGGAACTGTCCGTGAAGATGAAGTGCGCGTCTTTTGCGTCCTCGACCAGTGAAAACGTGATGGGGCCGGTTGCCTCTTTGATGGGGTGTCCGGCGGGGAGGATCGGGAATACGGAATCATCGCTGAGCCGAACGCACACGTCCTCGCTCAGCCTGGAATTTACTCCGGTGATTTGCGTGAGCGCGGCTCCGATTGCCGTCGACCACTGAGCCTTTTTGGGTTGTATTATCTTTGCGTCCTTGAACAGATTGGTCACGGCGTACTCGAACAAACGGATATTGCAGCTTCCGCCGACAACGACCACAGCGTCGATAGAGGCCGGAGTCATCCCTCCCGCTTTATCGAGGGCATCATCGATGGCTTTCAATACGCGGGACTTTATAATCGGTTCGACTATCTCGTTAAATTGTTCCACTGATATATTGATGTTCTTAGTGCCGTATGCTCCGTAATTGACGACGGTCAGGGGATGATCTTCGTTGTCGTTGGAGATCGAGATCTTTGCGTCCTCGCATTTCATTATCATATTGTCCCGATCCGCCGGCTGCATATCTTCAAAACTCCCGCCGGCAATGCCGCTCTTTGCGGCGATGCGGGAATGCATTCGCTCGGCAAGCTCGCGGTCGATATCATCTCCGCCGATGCGGTCGCCCCACACCGAAACCTCGTATATGCTCGTTCCGGTGAGTTTCAATATGCTAATGTCGAGCGTACCGCCGCCCCAGTCCAGCACCATGACTTTAGAGAAAGCCCTGCCCTCGGATCGGTTGGCAATGTATGCCGCGGTCGGCTCGCTTACAAAGGTTTTGACTTCAATGCCAGCTTGCCTTGCGGCTTCATGCAGTTCGCGCCGGGCTTCCGGAGAGAAATCCACGGGGAATGAAAACGACGCCTCGTTTATGCAGATGTCGAAACGTTTCTTGACATAGTCCTTGATATGGTTGAGAAACGCCGCCACGATATCCTTGGGATAATATCTCCGCTCGCCGGCCACAAAGCTGAAGCGTTCGCCGCCAGGTTCTCTCCTCCCCAAGAATGACTTCATCGATGTATGAACTTCGTGTGTCTCGGCAAGCTCATTCCTCTGTTCGCGCACCTTGCGCCCAAACAGCATCGCTCCTCCGTCTCTCGGCAAGGCTACGATCGACGAGAACGGATACTCCCCGTCTTCGCCGAGCAGCGTGATTCTCCGGCCGTATTTGTCATCTTGAACACATACTACGGCGGTGTTCGTCGTGCCGAAGTCGATTCCGATGTATTGTCCCATTGGCATGGCGCACCTCTTTGTACCAATTTAAAGAAAACTCACCTATGGCGTTTATGTTCCCTCTGTCCCATCACTGAACGCCTGAGTGAAACCGAACCAGTATCAATCAATCATTATGCCAAACCGGCGCAGCGTTTTAAAGATCCTGGTCAAGCTCCCCCGGTACGCTCCGAATATATCTTGATCACACTCAGCATTTTTATTATTGATGAAATCCGCATACTCTACTTTCAGGCTTTTTGCGAGATCCGTTTTAAGGGTCGCCAATTCCTGGTTTTGCGAGATGCCGTCCATCTTAAGCAGGGTTTTAAGCCGCCCTGTCAGGTCGTTCACCTGGTTTCGCTCAGCCTCTATATCACGTTCGGCCCTGCTGACGTCGGAGCGCAGATCAGATATTCGTCTGTCACGTTCTTGAACCTCGGTTGCAAGCTCGGATATGCGAGCGTCGCGTTCGCCGATTTGCCGCATCAGATTTGAAATCGCGCCGTTGTTTTCTATCAATGTCTGAGACAGCTTCCGCGCCTCGTCCAATGTTTGAGATAATCTCTGCGCCTCGTCGTTTGAGTTTTTGAGCGTTTTAAACAGTTCAGACGCTTGAGAATTTATCTCCTCCGTTATCGCCTGAGGAGCGGGCTCGTGTTTTAGTGCGGCCGCGTCTCGCATAATGCGGCTGAAACGGTCCCTCATTTCAGGGTTTTCCCATTCCCTGTCGCCAAGCGCGTTGATTTTGTTAAGACCACAATATTCTACAACCTTATTCCAAAAAAGTTCAATCACTGAGGGAGAGAACTTGCCTCTTCTCTCTGCATCGGCAAGTGTAAGCATAAGCACTGTTCTCCCAATCTCCAACTCGGCCTCGATCAGCACTGCGGCAATTACAAACCCTCGCGCGTTCGCCGATTTGGAATTTTTCTTATACTCTTCTGTAGCGCGAAAAGCCGTATGCAATGATTCTATTTTTTCAGGAAATAATCGCAGCGCCTCTTTAAAGAAGTTCAGACATTCTTGAACGCTGAGCCTCATTATATATTCAGACACTGCCGCACTGTCTTGTGTTTCAGCCAATAACTTCATTAATAGCGGTATCGCCTTACGCGATTTCGCTTCGCTGATTTTAGCCCCTTTTGGGAGGAGCCCATCCAATTCTGCAATTATTTTCATTGCGTCAATCCCCTACAGTATCAAATTTAAGTTCATCAGTGGAGAATCCGCACTTTTCAAGTAAACGGCGGCAGCTTCTGACTATGTCATCCGCGCTTTGGTTAATTTCAATCCACAGCCCATTCGCCAGGCGTTTACCGTTATGCTTGATCTCGGACTGTATGTAACTGAAATTGGTCCGCCGCTCCGTGTTGAATTCCTCATCCTTGTCCAGCAGAGCTGCGACATACGGACGATGAAGCGTTACCACCTCGCAGACCTTCGTGTACAGTTCGCCCCAAGCGTCAACCTGATACTTCTTTC
>JAISLO010000003.1 GCA_031290815.1 Synergistaceae bacterium
TTGCCGTCGGCATGGAGAATCCCATGATCGCGGCCACGGACGGCGCGATGTCGATCTGACCGGCGAGGACGTCCCTCCTGCCGGCAAAAGCGCCGTTCGGCAGACGTATTATCAGCGGAACTGACAGTATGGAGCGCCATGCCGCCCGGCTCGAGAGGTCGATTCCCAGCAGTGATGAGAGGGGCCAGTGATCGCCCCTCGGGATCGCGGGGTGGTCTCCGAAGAGCACGATGACGCTTTCGTCGAGCAGCCCCTCTGCCTCTAGGTTGTTAATGAAACTTCCTATCTGCTCGTCGACGTAGGCGATCGATCGTATGTAGTCCCCGGGCAGGGTTCCTTCGGCTTCCCCGAGGGGGATATCCTTCGCCTGCTCCATCAATTTTTTGAAGTTGAACGGGTAGTGGCTGGTTAAGGTCACTAGAAACGCGAAAAACGGCCTCTCCGCGTTCTTCAGCTCCCTTATGTAATCCATGGACTGTTTGAAGAAACTGCGGTCGCTCAGTCCAAGGCCGATGCTCTCCTCCATTCGGAAGTTCTTCATGCTGACATAGCGGTCGAAGCCGAGCGCCGGGTACATGCGGCTTCTGTTCCAGAAACCGGGCCTGTCTCCGTGGAAGGCTATCGTGCTGTAGCCCATCGAGGACAGTTCTGTTCCGAGCGAGCAGTAACTGTTGCCGGCAAACCTCATGAAAGCGGCCCCCCTCGACGTCGGGTAGAGGGATGCGTTTGACATCAGCTCCGAGTCGGAGCTGTTTCCCGCGGCCGTCTGGCTGAAAACGGCCGGGAAGTACACGCTCTGATCTATCAGCCGGTTGATGTTCGGCGTCACCTCGACGCCGCCGGTCTCGAGCCCGGCGGCGAATGACTGGAGGGACTCGACCTGTATCATGATCAGGTTTTTTCCGTGTCCGAGGCCAAATGTCGCCTCGCGGTCCGCTCTCTTGCCGTTGCGCGACAAGAGCCACTCCAAGAGCGCGCGCGAGTCGTTCTCGTCGAATTTCATCCTCGTTGCGGCGTCGTAAACTATATTGATGACGTCCGCCGCGTGATATACGAGAGTTCCCGTGCTGGATGCCACGGACGGCCTGTCCCACAGCGTCATGATCGCTCCGCTCAACTTCTTGTCATAGTCGTAAATTTTCCAGGCGAGCCCTGCCGCGCCGAGGGCCGCTATCACGAATACGGCGGCCGCGCGGGCTGCGGATAAACTCCCCCAGCCGTCTCTTTTGGCCGCAATCCCAGCCAGCACGGCGAATATGGGCACATCGGCGAAGTAAGCGGCGTCGCGCCATCTGAATAGGGTCGTTATAGACGACGCGATCTCCCACGCGTAGGATGACAGCCCTATGTTGCGCAGGGAGAAGAGGTCGGAGTAGAACCGCGCATACAGGATGTCGGTCAGGATGAGCAGTGACAGCAGCGCGTCGAGGGCAACGAGCGCCGCTCCGCGCACCCTGCGCGGCAGCAGCAGCGCGGGAGTCATGACGACGAGCAGGGCGCCGAGTCCTCCGGCGGCTGTCATCAGGGTCAGCGCGTGGCGCGGGAAAGTGGTCCTGTCGAAGCTGTGGAACTTGAACCAGAGAACCGCGATCAGGAGGCCGAACATGATGTTTTCAAGGGAGAGAATCCCTCCGCGGCCGGACCTGGCGCATGTCGGCGGTTCTGAGAAAAGTATTTTTTCGTTCATCAGAGAAACCTCCATTGCTCGATGAGAGACAAGCTCGCGATCCATTATATTATAGAGGCGCGCTTGTGTCATAGAAGTTGGCCACAGTCGTTGAATTAACTGTGAGTTTCTGAGATAATCCGTATATGACGATAATTTCAAATATGAGCACCCTTTGACCGTATTGTTCTGATTGCGGCGAGTGCCCCGTCAAAATCGCGAATGGAGGTATCGATATGAACGCCGAGGACTTAGCGAGAATAAGCCGCATAGATTGGTTCGGCATCTTTACGTTTTGGGCAAAGCCAGTGGTGATAATAGTGATCGGATACTGCATGGACAAACTCCTGTTGAAACTGCACAGCAAGAGCAAGTTCATAGAGCGCGTCCTCTCCAGTCATGTACAAGACACAAAGCGCCAGATCCTGGCGCAGAGGATAAAGACGTTTCGCGGCCTCGCGCTGCAGGTGATAAGGACGATCAACGTCATAGTGTTCATCTTCTTCGTGTTCGACAGCATAAATGTCGATCCCAAGCCGCTCCTGGCCGGTATCGGGGTCGTGGGGCTGGGGCTGTCCCTGGCGGCGCAGAACATCCTGCGCGACTTCCTGAACGGGCTCTTCATAGTGATCGAGGACCAATTCAACGTCGGCGACTGGGTGACGATAGGCTCTTTCTCAGGGACGGTAGAGACGTTTACGATGAGGGCCACGAGACTGCGCGCTGCTGACGGCCGGCTCATCATAATTCCGAACGGAACAATCGGGCAGGTGATAAACAGCACGAAGGAGTTCTCCGTGGCGTGCGTCGACGTGGGGGTATCTTATGAATCCGACGCAAAAAGGGTGATGGAGGTCCTCGCCGAGTGCGGAGAGGAGGCGATGTCCGCGCTTCCGAAGTCGATCATCGAAAAACCCAAGGCCCTCGGAATAATGGACTTCCGCGAAAGCGACATCCTGATGCGAGTGACGACGCGCACAGCGCCAGGCGAACAGTGGGCCGTGGAGCGGGCTCTGCGCCTGATCATAAAGGATCGCTTCGACAAAGAGGGCATAGAGATCCCCTACCCGCAGGTCTCGGTTCACGACGCAAGCGCAAAGGCCGCGCCCGGCGGGGGTGAGGCGGAGCAGAGCTTCAAGAGCCCGATCGATGCCTGATCGATGTTGAATTTAACCTTGCGGATGGGGGAGTGAATCTGGCGATACGTCGGTATTCATCATCACCACGAATGATGTGTTCATAATAATTGCGTTGCCAGACAGAACG
>JAISLO010000004.1 GCA_031290815.1 Synergistaceae bacterium
CCATGAAATAATCAATGTGTTTCTCTACCATTTGGACGGCTTCGCCTTTGTTTTCCGCTCCGTCATACAGAGTCATCATCATATAGATTGGGGCGAAATACTCCAAAGCTAAAATTTTGGGGTCTTTATTCCTGTTGCTATATGAAAGCTCCGCCGCTTCACGAAACAAATCCTCCGCGTACCCGATTACGCCTTCCGTCAAGTATTGGCGCAGCAACTTCGCCATTTCAGGGTTCCGGTATTGCTCCAAAGTCAGCAATTTGCGGAAGTTAGACGCAAACTCATCTTCCGTCCAATAGCGAAACACAGCGATACTGAACGCCTTGATATTGAGGAAAGTCGTCTGGCGGTACATTTCTTCCATTTCCCGGAAAGTTCCTGTGGGAACGCCAAATTCCTTTGCGAGTTCCACATCATTTTCCATCATTCGCGCTACAATGCTGTCGAAAATATCCCGTTTATTTTTGTAATGTTTGTATAGCGCGCCTTGAGTGACGCCGAGCTGTCCGGCAATCGCTCGGACGGATACGGCTTCATAGCCGTCTTGCGCGAACAGTTTGAGCGAAACTAACATGATTCGTTCCTTCGTATCCTGCATAGATTTGATTCTCCCCCAAATTATATTCCCCTGTTCTCAGTAAACGCTTTCGACGCTCTCAAACAACTTGCGCGAGCAACATGATGCAGCGCAGGTTTGTTCCTTCACGCGGTTAGCTAGCGTTCACCGATATTATAGTGAACATACGTTTACTAGTCAAGTAGGTGTCTGTGCATGTCGTTGTGTTCAAAGGAGAATATCAGGCAAGCACTTTGGACTTTGGACTTTGAACGGACTTTGAACCTTCCAGAATTAGTAATAATTCCTATTATGTTTTTGAAATATCTGCTATAATAAAAATGGTTTGAATTAAGCGCGCCATATCATTCTGGGGGGTTGGCGATATGTCTTGCGGTAAAGTTGTTTTATCGCAAGAGCCTTGTGGAGTAGATATTTGAACCCTGACAGCGCCAGCGTTCTAAAACGGATGCCGATTCGATCGGTTTTTTCCTTCGTCCTCTGTCGCGATGATCTGGACCGCTCTATTCGAACTAAAAATCCATATCTCATAAAACGGAGGGATCAATCAATGAAAGTAGCTGTTATTGGCTGCACTCACGCAGGCACCGCCGCGATCCTGAACACGGCGAAACTGTACAAGGACGCTCAGATCACCGTCTACGAACGCAACGACAATATCTCTTTTCTCTCATGCGGAATCGCGCTTTATATCGAGGGCATCGTCAAGGACCCGCAGGGGCTGTTTTACTGTTCGCCGGAGGCGCTCTCAAAGCTCGGCGTCACGACCAAGATGGAGCACGACGTGACGAATGTCGACCTTGGCGCAAAGAAAATAGACGTGACGAACATGAAAACCGGGGAGAAGTTCACGGACACCTACGACAAGCTCATCATCACGGCGGGATCGTGGCCGATTCAGCCGAAGGTCGACAACTGGAACCTGGGGAACATACTCCTGTGCAAGAATTACGCACATTCGAAGGAGATAGCCGCGAAAAGCACTACCGCAAAGAGGGTCGCGGTCGTGGGCGCGGGCTACATAGGCACGGAGCTGATCGAAGCGTTTCAGGTGCAGGGCAAGGAAGTGGTCGTGATCGACCTCGAAAAGCAGATACTGCCCAAGTACCTCGACAAGGAGTTCGTCGAACTGCCTGCGAAGGAGTTCGCGGACAGGGGCGTCAAGTTCGCGCTCGGCGAGAAGGTGACGTCGTTCAAGGGCGATTCCTCAGGCAATGTCGAGTCCGTGGTGACGGACAAGGGTGAGTACAAGGCCGACCTCGTGATCATGTGCATCGGTTTCCGGCCCAACACCGATCTCTTCAAAGACAAGCTCGACATGCTGCCCAACGGGGCCATAAAGGTGAACGAGTACATGAGGACGTCGCACGCGGACGTATTCGCCGCCGGCGACGCTGCGGCCGTATGGAGCAATGTGAAGCGCGCGCACGACTACATCCCGCTCGCGACGAACGCCGTTCGAATGGGCACTCTTGCCGCCAGAAATCTCAAGAAGGATACGACGAAGTACATGGGGACTCAGGCCACTAGCGGCATAAAGATCTACGACCTCTGCATCGCGAGCACCGGACTCTCCGAGGAGTCGGCGAAGAAGTTCGGGTTCGACGTCGAATCAATCACCTATTCGGACAATCACCGCCCAGAGTTCATGCCGACCTATGAAAACGTCAAGGTCAAGCTCGTATACGAGCGCCAGTCGCGCAGAATAGTCGGCGGCCAGATCATATCGAAGGTCGACCTCACGCCCGCGGCCAACACGCTCTCGGTTTGCATTCAGAACGAGATGACGATAGAGCAGCTCGCGTTCGTCGACTTCTTCTTCCAGCCTCACTTCAACAAGCCGTGGAACTTCCTCAACAGCACCGCGCTGCAGGCGCTTCTGCCTGTGGAGAATTGAGCGGCGCTTAGGACAAGGGCTGATTTAAAGCCGTATGACTGAAGAGTGCGAAACGAAGAAGCGCTGATCGGATCTACTCTTGATCTGATCAGCGCTTCTTGATATTTCAAACTCGCGTGAACCATTGCCGACGCCGCTTACAGCTCGAGCATCCTCGACAAGGCTTCGGCTGCCTCCTTCGGGTCGGCCTGTCCCCTGCTCTCCTTCATGATGAGACCGTGGAGGAACTTCGCCTTCCCGCCCTTCTTGTCCTGCCCTGACTTGATCACGCCGACCACGTCGGCGTTCGCCTCCATCACTGTTGCGATCAGGCCGTCGAGCGAGCTGCCAGTGAGCTTTGCGGACGACGCTCCGGAGCGGTTTATCGCGTCCTCCAGCGAGCAGCCATCCTTGACCAGCAGATCTAAGACGTCCTTGCCGACGGTGTTCGACAGCTCCCTGTTCTCGATCTTCCTGACCAGCTCGGCCAGGACCGCCGGCTTTACGCCAAAGCCTGTTATCGAGCATCCGGCCTCGTTGATCACTCGCAGCACTTCCATGCGCACCCAGTTCGCCGCCCTCTCTGGAGGAGCGCCGGCGTTGACCACGCCCTCGTAATAGGCGGCCAGCTCCTTCTGCTCCGTCAGGACGGAGATCTCCTCCTTCGACAGCCCGAAGTCCCTGGCGAACCTCTCGCGCTTTTCCCACGGAAGCTCAGGTATGTCCTCTTTGAATTTTTCTATCTCCTCATCGGTGATCACAATCGGAGCCAGGTCCATTTCCGGGTAGTACCTGTAGTCGGAGGCCGTCTCCTTGTTCCTCATGGAGCGGGTCACGCCCTCCGAGTCGTCCCAGAGGCGCGTCTCCTGAATAATCCTCCCGCCCGAGGCGAGGACCTTGTTCTGGCGGCCTATTTCATATTCGAGCGCGCGCTCTATGGATTTGAACGAGTTCATGTTCTTTATCTCGACCCTGGTGCCCAAGCTGCCGTCTGCGTTCGAAAGGGAGATATTGGCGTCGACCCTGAGGGAGCCGGACTCCATCTCCCCGTCCGAGACGTCCAGATACCGAGCCAGCTGTCTGAGGCGCGTTACATACTCCCTGGCCTCGGCCGGGGACGACATGTCGGGTTCGGAGACCACCTCGGAGAGCGGCACGCCGCCCCTGTTATAGTCTACGAGAGAATAAGCCGCGCCCGTCATGCGCCCGTCCGTAGTCGGGTGCACGAGCTTTCCGGCATCCTCCTCCAGGTGCAGGTGATGTATCCTAACCCGCTTGGGACCGCCGTCGCCCTCTATATCCATATATCCTCCCACGGCTATCGGAAGCTCGTACTGCGTTATCTGGTACGCTTTGGGGAGGTCGGGGTAGAAGTAGTTCTTCCTGTGGAAGTTCGAGTAATTTTGAATCTCGCAGTGCAGTCCGAGGCCCATCCTCGCGCCCAGGGCGACGGCCCTGTCGTTTATGATGGGGAGGGTCCCCGGAACGGCGAGGCATATCGGACATACGTTCGTGTTCGGCGTGCGCCCTATGTAGTCGGTAGAACACGAGCAGAACAGCTTCGAGCTAGTGTTGAGCTGAAGGTGAACCTCCAGCCCTATGACGACTGGTCTTGCGCTTTTGATTACGCCCATGCTGCTCACCCTCTTCTCTTTTCGGCGTTTTGCGGCAGGTTAGGATTGGCGATGCCGGGCCTGCCGGCCAGCCTTTCGATCACAGACGCGATGCCAAGCAGGCGGGCGTCGTCATACCTCTGCCCAACCAGCTGCACCGATAGCGGCAGCCCCTCGCCGGTCAGTCCCATGCTTATATTTATACCGGGCAGACCGCCCAGGCTGATGGGCACCGTAAAGACGTCGCCGAGGTACATCCTCGTCGGGTCCTCCTCCTTCATCCCCAGCATATACGGCATCGACGGAGACGTCGGCAGGAGATACGCGTCGAACCTCTCGAAGAGATCGTCGAACTCCTTCACCATCTTGGTCCGAACCTTGAGCGCCGGGCCGTAATAGTTCTGGTAATAGCCCTCGGTCAGCAGCGCCGTCCCGAGTATGATCCTGCGGCGGACCTCCTCCCCGAATGATACCGTCCTGGTGTTGGAGTACATATCGGCCAGAGTCTGGCCGTCCGTGTGGGCTCCGTACCTGATTCCGTCGTAACATGCCAGCTGAGAGCTCGCGTCCGCCAAGGCCGTGACGTAATAAGTCGCCACTCCGTACTTGACCGCTATCGGCAGGTCGATAGGCTCTATCTCCGCCCCAGCGGACCTGCAGTGTTCGGCCGCCGATGTGAGCGCCCCGTACAGATCGGCGTCGATCTCCTCCGCCCCGAAGCCGGCGAAGACTCCGATGCGCTTGCCTTTGAGGTCTCGAAGCGAGAGCGAGTCGCTGAATTTCGGCCGGTCGTAGGCGTCGCAGGTCGTGTCGTTCGGGTCCGGCCTGGCGAGGACCTCCATGGCTATCGCCAAGTCCTCGACGCTTCGCGCGAGCGGGCTCACCTGATCGAGGGACGAGGCGTAGGCCACCACGCCGTACCTGCTGACCTCTCCATAGGACGGCTTCATCCCCTGTATCCCGCAGAATGCCGCCGGCTGTCTCACCGAACCTCCAGTGTCGGAACCAAGGGCTATGGGACAATAACCCGCAGCGACCGCCGCCGCGCTTCCGCCGCTGCTACCTCCCGGCACTCGCCTGAGATCTCTGGGATTTTTAGTGGGCCCGATGATTGAGTTTTCCGTCGAACTTCCCATTGCGAACTCGTCGAGGTTTGATTTTGCCATCAAGACCGCCCCCGCGCCGTTCATGTAAGATATGGCTGAGGCGTCATACGTGGGCGTCCAGTTCTCCAGGATCTTGCTGCTGCACGTCGTCCGAACCCCCTTGGAGCAGAAATTGTCCTTCGCGATGTACGGCACGCCGGCCAGCGGGCCGATCTCATCTCCCCTGGCCAGCCTGGAGTCAATCTCCCTGGCCTTCGCGACGGCCGAGTCCTCCGCCACAGTTATGCAGGCGTTGAGATATCCCTCCAGACTCGACAGACGGGCCAGACAAGTCCTTGTCACGTCCTCAGCGCTGAATTTCTTTGCTTTGATCCCATCCGCGACCTCGCGCGCCGTAAGTTCATATATCTCCATGAGCCTCAGACCTCCGACGATATGCGGGGAACTCGGAAGAAATTCCCGTCTATGGCCGGCGCTTTTTCCTTGAAGCGCTCCCTGTCCTCCCAATCCCTGGTTATGTCGGGACGGCGGGACGGACGTTTTTTCATCCTCCACGTGAAGTCAGGGGTTCCCGTGCAGTCGAGGTCCCCAACCAGCGCGCAGAAGGAGAGGATGTCGTTTATAGAATCCATCATATGATCGACATCCTCCGGCGCCACCCGTATCTGAGCCGCTCTCGCCATGCGAAGAGTTATCTCCCTGTCAACGGACATTTTCAAATCTCATTCCTCCCTTTATCTTTCTCCGGGGCCGCTACGCGCAGAAAAGCCGCTTCGTCCCATATTTCTATCCCGAGGCCCAGCGCCTTCGAGTACTTGCCGCCCGGATTGTCGCCCGCAACCAGTAGATCAGTCTTCTTGCTGACTCCGCCGGATGTTCTCGCCCCGAGCGATTCCGCCAGGTGCTCGGCCTCAGCCCTCGGCATCGAAGAGAGCTCTCCGGTGAAGACGATCCTCTTGCCGGCCAGAGCGCCGGATTGAATCTGGGGTCCGGTGTCGGCGTCGCCGCTGCTCATGTTGACCCCGGCCTTCCTCAGCCTGTCTATGACCGAGACGTTGCGCTCATCGGCCAGAAAGCTCCTGATGCTGGCGGCTATCACAGGGCCGACTCCATCCATTGCCGCGAGCTCATCCTCGCTCGCCGCGATCAGCGAGTCGATGTCGCGAAATCGGCCCGCTATGTCCGACGCCGTCTTCTTGCCAGTGTTCCTGATGCCGAGCGCGTTTATCAGCATGGGCAGGGGACGTGACTTCGACGCGGCGATGGCCTCGATCAGCTTTGCGGCGGACTTGTCCCCCATCCTGTCCAGACCGGCAAGGTCCTCCGCCTTCAGATCGTAGAGGTCGGCTACGTTTTGGACCAGCTTCTTATCGATCAACTGGCGCGCCAGTTTCTCGCCGATACCGTTTATGTCCATGCAGTTGCGCGACACGAAGTGCAGTATGCCCTCCTGAAGCTGGGCGGGACAGGATCTGTTGGGACACCTGATCGCGGCCTCAGTCGGCAGGTGGACGGCCTCAGCCCCGCAGACGGGACAGACCGGAGGGATCACGAACGGCGTCTCAGAACCGGTGCGCGCCGACTCGTCGACTCGGATCACCTCCGGTATTATCTCCCCGGCCTTGTGAACCCATACGAAGTCCCCTACCCTGATGTCCTTCCTGTTTATCTCATCCTGGTTGTGAAGGCTCGCCCTCCTGACCGTTGTGCCGGAGAGGGAGATCGGCTCCAGATTGGCGGTCGGCGTCAGAGCGCCGGTCCTGCCCACCGAAATCTCTATGTCCAGGACCCTGGTCCTCTTCTCCTCGGGGGGGAATTTAAACGCGATCGCCCATCGAGGCGCCTTCGACGTGTTCCCAAGCCTCTCCCTCAACGCCAAATCGTTGAGCTTTAGCACAACCCCGTCGGTGTTGACCGAGTTTGAGAAGCGCTCGCTTCCCCACTCCCCGAGATACCGGGTTATGTCGTCGCGGCAGGAGCAGAGCCTGTCGTGCCCATGCGTCGGCAGGCCCTCCTCCCCAAGCCACTCCAGCAGTCCGCTTTGGTTTTTTATTCCGAGATCGCGCGCGTTTCGCACATGATAAAGATATATTCTGAGTTTTCTGGAGGCCGTAACCTTGTGGTCGAGCTGTCTCAGACTGCCTGCGGCCGCGTTGCGAGGGTTCGCGAACAGCGGCTCCTCGGCTTCCTCCCTCAGCCTGTTCAGTTCGGCGAAGTCCTCCCTGGCCATGCAGACCTCGCCGCGAACCTCGACGACGCCGTTTTTCATCCTCGCAAGTCTGAGCGGGAGACTGCGGATCGTCCTGACGTTATTCGTCACGTCCTCTCCGACGGTTCCGTCGCCCCTCGTAGACGCCCTTTGGAATACGCCATCCTCATATATGAGCGATACGGCGAGCCCGTCTATCTTCGGCTCGCAGACCCACTCCGCGCCAAGTTCGCTCCAGCCCTCAGCCAGAATGGCTCTCCCGGCCCTCTCCAGGAAACTGTCCAGTTCATCCATGTCCAGCGCGTTGTCGAGGCTCAGCATCGGTTCCTCGTGCACGACCTTGCTGAACTCGCTCCTCGGCGCACCCCTCACCCTCCGCGTCGGGGAGTCAGGACCGGCTAGATCGGGAAACGCATCCTCGATGGCCTCCAGCTCCCGCAGCAGGCCATCGTACTCGTGATCCTCGATCAGGGGCGAGTCCTTGACGTAGTACAGCTCGTCGTTTATCGCTATCTCGCGGCGCAGCTCCTCGGCCCGCCTTGCCGCGTCCTCGCGGGAGAGAGTCGCAGACATGCCCGGTCCCTACAGCGGCCTCATCGTGGGAAAGAGGATCACGTCTCTGATGCTGCGGGAATCCGTGAGAAGCATGACAACCCTGTCCACGCCGATGCCAAGGCCTCCGGTCGGAGGCATCCCGTACTCCAGCGCGTTCACGAAGTCCTCGTCGAACGGGTGGGACTCCTCGTCGCCCTTCTCCCGGCGCATCAACTGGTCGGTGAAGCGCTCCCGCTGATCGATGGGATCGTTCAGCTCGCTGAACGCGTTGGCAAACTCCCAGCCGTTTATGAACAGCTCGAACCTGTCGGTCACGTCAGGGTTTTCCCTGTTCCTCTTCGACAGCGGGGATATCACGGTCGGATGTCCGGTCACGAACGTGGGCTGTATCAGCTTATCCTCGACAAATCGTTCGAAGAACAGCGGCAGAATCTCGTATCTCGAACTGGAGCCGTTCAGGTCGACCCCTGCTTCTCCGGCCGCCCTGCGGGCCTCCTCGTCCGTTATGTTCACGAAGTCAACGCCGGTTTCATCTTTGACCAGGTCGGCCATTGCAGCCCTGCGGAAGGGAGGGGTCAGGTCTATCTCCCGCCCCTGATACGTTATTCTCCCGCCGCCCTGGACCGCAAGGGCGCACTCGTAAATTATCGTCTCCGTCAGGAGCATCATGTCGAGATAGCTCGCGTAGGCCCAGTAGACCTCCATGGTTGTGAACTCTGGGTTGTGGCGCGTGTCCATCCCCTCGTTGCGAAAGCTCGGGCCTATCTCGTACACGCGCCCGAACATTCCGACTATGAGCCTTTTTAAGTGCAGCTCCGTGGCTATGCGGAGGTACATATCTATGTCGAGCGCGTTGTGATGCGTCACGAACGGGCGAGCGTTCGCTCCCCCAGCTATTGTGGACAGGACCGGCGTCTGTACCTCGAGCGTTCCGTTGTCATCGAGCACCTTCCTGAACGTTTTGACGATGACCGATCTCTTGCGGAACACGTCTCGGACCTCCGGGTTCGCGATGAGGTCCACGTACCTCCTGCGATAGCGAACCTCCACATCCTTCAGCCCGTGCCACTTCTCAGGCATCGCCCGAAGCGATTTCGAGAGGAGCGTGAACGACACGGCGCGTATTGACAGTTCCCCCCTCCTCGTCCTGAAGGGAGCGCCGCGCACGCCGATGATGTCTCCGATGTCAACCCATTTTTTGAAGAACGAATACTCAGTCTCGCCCAGTTCGTCGTGCTGGAAGTAAAGCTGAATCACGCCCGTTTCGTCCGCCAGATCGGCGAACGCGGCCTTGCCGTGCCTGCGCAGCGTCATTATCCTGCCGGCCACGGACAGCTCATCCGGCGACGACTCCTCCGGCTCGAGCCGGTCATACTCGGCTCGAACGGAAAGCAGCGTATGTTTCTGCTCCCACTGATCGTTGACGAACGGGTCATATCCCTCGTCACTGCGAAGGCGATCAAGCTTGGCCTTTCGCTGTGTAAATATCTCAGCATCCGGTGTTTCGGCGGATGCGTCCAGATCGTCCCTGACTCCGTTCTCATCTGTCATAGCGCTTGCCCCTTCCGGTCTGTCTCACTATAATAATAAAAACCATATACATTAGAGCATTATATCATTTTGTCTCGTCAGAAATTCCTCCATGGCCGGCCATTTTTTATGAGAGGAACACTCCCGCCTGATCGCCGCGGCTCCTGGGAAACCCTTGAACATGCCGGCGAGCATCCTTCTCGCGAGTATGACCGCAAACCGCTCTCCCTCGCGGGCCAATCCGGCCCTTCCCACGGATATGACTGCCTCCAGCTGGTCTCGCGGCGTCGGGTTCACGTATTTTTTTATATAATCCCCGACCTCGTAGCCAAGCGCAGAGAGCGTTCTTGGAATCAGGAACGCGTCGCGGAGCGCGCCTCGGGCCGCCAGCACGGCCACACAGCCGGCGTCGAGGTACAGCCTGGCATCCTCCGGCTCGTAGAAATCTCCGCTCGCGACCAGCATGCCGGGAAATTCCGCCGCCATGCCGCTGATTATCCCCTTGTCGGCGGCCCCGTCATATCTCTGGGCAGGTGTCCTGCCGTGCAACATCAACAGGTCGGCTCCGGAATCGACCAACATGCGGCAAAAGTCCCTCGTGCCCTGGGGACTCGTCTTGCGCAGCTTGACCCACACAGGCAGGCCGAACGGTCTCAGGGCTGACACCATCCTTCCGGCCTCGGAGGGGTTTTCGAGCAGGCGCGCGCCTGCCCCGCGTTTTGTAACCTTGGGCATTGGACAGGCCATATTTATTTCGACGGCCTCGAATCGCCGCGCGCCGAGCGCGATCTCCGCGCCCTTGACCAGCTCATCCGCGTTTGGCGCGAACAGTTGAAGCGCCACCGGCCCGGTCTCTCCGTCGTCCCCGATCATGTCCTTCGTCCTTCTGTTTCTGTACGATAGACCGATGGCGCTGATCATCTCCGTGTGAACTAGCCCGGCCCCCAGACGCCTGTGAAATTCGCGGAAGGTGCGGGAGGTCACGCCGGCCAGGGGCGCGAGCCATATTGGCGAATCCGCCTCCACTCCACCGATTCTGCTCTTCTGACCGTCCATGTCTATCGCCGGCAGCGCTCGTAAATTATCCGGAGTCCCTCCAATGTCAGCCACGGCTCTAGACGGGTCACGGTCTTCGAGTTCGCGGCCAGGATCTCCGCGTGTCCTCCGGTCGCTATGACATGCGTTGTCGTCCCCAGCTCGTCGAAGACCCTCTCCACGATGGCGTCCACGAGCCCGGCAAATCCATAGATTATGCCGGACTGAACAGCCTTGACGGTGTTTCTGCCTATGGCCTTTCCCGGCGGCGCAAGCGCTATCTGAGGCAGCTTCGCCGCCTTGGAGAAGAGGGTCTGCATACTGACCTCGAGACCGGGGGCTATCGCGCCTCCGATATAAGCGCCCTCGCCGGATACGACATCGAGGTTGATCGTGGTCCCGAGGTCTACTGAGACGACCGGATAACCGCACAGGCTCACCGCTGCGACCGAGTTGACGAGGCGGTCTGCTCCGACCTCACGCGGATTGTCCATCTCGATCTTTATGCCAAGATCCAGGTCGCACGTCACTATGAAAGGAACGACGCCGAGGTAGCTCTTGATCGCGTCCCGCCACACCTCTTCCAGCCTCGGCACGACGCTCGACAGAATAGCCCCATTTATGCCGTCCCTTTCCACTCCGTTGGATGAGAGAAGGCTGAGAAGCGTCAATCCGGCCTCGTCGCTGGTTTGGTCGCGGGATGAGAAACGCCAGCGCCCCTTCAAGCGCTCTCCGTCAAACAGTCCGGTAACTACTGTCGTGTTGCCGATGTCGAGAACGATCAGCATAACATAGACCTCCCTGGCGTAATAATCTAATTAAAGCATTTTACACCATTTGCCGTTCATTGTATGCCTCTGGCTCCGTGCTCACTGGACGGACGCGCCAAAAAAAAACTCGTGGGAACTGCCCACGATTTTGTTTTTGGCGCGTTTATGTTTTATGAATGAATTATCGATATGAGCGATCCGATTCGTGGAGTGAGTCGCCGGCTCGCCATCTCGGGTTTGTTATCTGAGACAACCCGATACTCATATTACTTTTTCATCGCTGCCTTGATCTTGTCGGGAGTCGCCGGAAGCGTCTTTATCCTCGCTCCGCACGCGGCGAAGACTCCGTTGCATATGGCGGCGTGAGGGGAGGCCAGCGGCATCTCGCCTGTTCCGCTCGCGCCGAACGGGCCGAACGGGCGCGGGGTCTCTATGTGAATCAGCCTCAGGTCGTCCGGGACGTCCTTGGGATACGGCAGGCCGCACGTCACGAGGTTGTTGTACTTCGTCTCATCCAGGAAGTCCTCGGTCAGGGCAAGCCCTATTCCCTGGGCTATTCCGCCGTACTGCTGGCCGTCCACCACGAGGTAGTTGCATATCACCCCGACGTCTCCTACGAGCGCGAATCTTTCGACATGAGCGCGGCCCGTCTCAGTGTCCACGGACACCAGGGCGATGTTTATAGCGAACATGTGGGCCATGAACGGGCTGCCCTGTCCGGTCTCCGGGTCGTTGCCGCTGCATTCGACGACGCTGCCGTCGTCGTTCTGGACCTGAGTCTTGTACGTCGCCTCATAATGCAGATCGCGGCCCTCCGCGACCATTTCGTCGTACGTCCTGTACGTGCCGTCGTCCTTGCGCATGGCGTCGAGCAACATATTGCAACTCATGACTATCGCGTTGCCGACCATGTTCTGGCTGCGGCTCGCGGCGGCGGCCCCGCTGTTCGGAGCCTTGGCGGTGTCGCTGGAGACGTGCTTTATCCTTCGAGGATCCAGTCCAAGCGGCTTCAAAGCCTCATGGGCCGTGCCGACCGTTCCCATGTCCGCGCCCTGGCCGTGATCCTCCCACGTGTTGTATATGACGACGCCGTCCTTGGTCAGCTCCACTCCGTTGGATGCCTCGTCGGCACCGTCGTCGTTGGAGTTGTATATGCCAAACGAGACGCCCGCGCCGTACCTGATCTTGCCGCCGGCGGCGTTCTTTCTTTCGGCCTCGGCCTTGAACTCCTCGTAGATCGGACGCGCGCTCTCTATCATCTTGGGGAACGGGTAGACCTCGAATCGCTGTCCGCTCGGAGATCTCCCGCCGTCCTTCATAATATTCTTAGCCCTGAACTCGAACGGATCCATGCCGACCTCGTAGGCGAGCATGTCTATCGCCGTCTCGCCGCCCCAGTACGTCTGAGGCCCGCCGTAAGCGCGGAACGCCGCCGACCAGCGGTGATTCGTCCAGACCGTGTAGCCAACGCCCTTCAGGTTCTCCACGTCGTACGGCGCCAGGAAGAATTGTATTCCCTTGTTCATGAGGTCCTGACTCGACTCGGAGTACGGGCCGTGGTCCACATACCACACGTGCTCCCCTCCGACTATGCGGCCGTCCTTGTCGGCGCCGATTCGAATCTTCATGAGGAACGGGGATCTCTTGGGCGTTCGGGTAATGTGCTCCTTCATGTCCAGCCGCATGTACACAGGGCGATCCTTGCAGGCGAGCACGCAGGCGGCGAGGAGATATTCGTTCGTCGGCCCGACCTTGTAACCGAACGTAGCGCCCATGTTGTTCTGGATGACGCGGATTCCAGACGGCGGAACTCCGATGCCGCGGGCTATCATGAGCTGATGCCTGTATACGCAGATGCTTTTAGTTTGGAGACAGATCCGGCCCTCCTCGTCGTAGTAGCCGTATCCGCAGTCCGTCTCCAGGGTCAGGTGCGGCTGACGGGAGCTGTAGAACTCGTCGTCGACCTTGTACGGCGCGGAGTCGATGAGCTCCTTCGGATCCGCTCCCTTCTGAAACGGCCGTTTGTTGAACGCGTTGCGGATCCCGTCGATTCCCTCTATCTCGTCATAGACTGGTATCGCGTCCGGGGCAGTCGACTGACGAACGTCGATCATCTCCTTCAACGGTTCCGCTTCGACTTTGACAGCGGCGGCGGCCGCCCTGGCCTGGCGCTCAGTTTCGGCGCAGACCACCGCGACGCACTCGCCCCACTGGCGGATCTTGTCCCCCTCCGGCACTATCATTCGGCGCTCCCAGCCGTCGGTCGTGGTCGTCGGACTGCCGACCTGCCCGCGGATCCTGTTCGTGCCCTTGTTGTCGGTCAGGGTCTTGGCCGTGACTATCTTGTAAACGCCAGGCATCTTCTCCGCGTCCGAGATGTCTATCCTCTTGACTATGGCGTGGCGATAGTTCGTCACGACCGGAACCGCGAAGAGAGTGCCCTGCGGCATCTTGAGATAATCGTCGTCGCCGTAATCAAACGTCCCGGTCGCCTTGTATATGGCGCTCGGGCGAGGATAGCTCGTGTTCCACACCTGACTGCCGGGCTCCATCCTCCGCAGAAGGCTCTGCATGCTCTTCTTTCCGTTCAACACGTCAGCCGCGTCCATTACGGCGTCGGTTATCTGAATATACCCCGTGCACCGGCATGTCATGAAGTTCTTCTGGAACGCCTGCCTCACCTCCTCGCGGGTCGGGCTCGGATTGTGTTCGAGCAGATGCTTGGCGACCATGATGAAGCCAGGCGTGCAGAACCCGCACTGGATGGCTCCGTTCACGATAAACGCGGCCTGAAGCGCGTGAGGCGCGGTCACGGTCCCGACTCCTTCTATCGTGAATAGGTTTGACTCCTCAGGCACGTTTTTCCAGCGCGTTACGCAAGAGCGAACGACCTTGTCGTCCAGGATGACGTTGCACACCCCGCACTGGCCGCAATTGCAGCCGCGCTTCGTCCCTGTCATGCGCTGCTGTTCGCGTATGACCTCGAGAAGGGTACTCTCTGGGTCCGCCACTATCCTCTTTGGAATGCCGTTGATATAAATTCGTTTGACGTGGAACCGCTTCTTATCCGCATCCGATTTTTTTGCCATTTCGGGCACACTCCTCCCATCATCCAAACCTCAATCGTCCCGAGGCTTGCACTCACACCTGCGCCAACTGTTCTCCAGTTTTTTAACGCAGAAAAAGCCTTGAACCAGAATGGATATAATGTATACGAGTCTCAAGCTGTCCGCAAGTGGGAAGCGCGCATCTTCCAGAAAGTGACACAGTGTTGCATGAAATGGCGGCCGGCGGAAGGCCGCCACGCCGCCGCTGCTGTGAAAAGCTCATCGAAAGACTTATATGATTATTGGGTTGTCTCAGGCAAATAGTTTATCCCATGTGAGGAAAGGAAACGTCCGCCGGAGGCGAGTAATTCTCCTTTATCGACCTGGGGTTGAGCCATCTCAAGAGGTTGAACGCGCTCCCGACCTTATCATTGGTTCCGGAAGCTCTGGAGCCGCCGAACGGCTGTTGGCCGACCATCGCTCCGGTCGTTTTGTCGTTGATATAAAAGTTCCCGGCGGCGTATTTCAGAATTTCAGCAGCGGCCACAGCCGCATATTTATCCCTGCTGAATATTGCTCCCGTGAGACCATAGCGCGACGTGTCATCGCAAATTTTCAGCGTTTCTTCATACTTGCCGTCGTCGTAAACATATATGCTCATTACCGGGCCGAACAATTCGACTTCCATTGTTTCGTACTTTGGATTGCCGCAAACAAGAACCGTGGGT
>JAISLO010000005.1 GCA_031290815.1 Synergistaceae bacterium
GCACTCACACGAGTGGGATCACCTGGCCCTATCTCTGGGCGGGCATGGAGAGGTCGATGTCGAGGGCGAGCGTTACGATCTCGACGTAAACAGCTGGGCCAGGGTACCGGGCGGAAAGACGCATGTCTTCCGCAACTCTGGCAAGGGTGATTTTACGTTTATCTGCATCGTTCCGACTCACGGCGACCCACACGCGAAGAAAACGGCGATGAGGGCGGAACGCATAAGGAGAAAGAGCGCCGAGGCCGTGGAGACAGAGTAGGGAAACTCAGAGGCGGTCATGGGGAAAAGGTGACGAATGACATCCGGAAGGGCTCACAAATCCTTCAGGTACAATACCGACATCGGGCAGAACTTTTTAAGGGATCGATCCGTCGTAGACTGGATGATTGATCGCGCCAAACTGCAGCCGTCAGACCGCGTCCTCGAAATAGGCCCAGGCAGGGGCATCCTCACCAGGGGCATTCTGGGCGCCGCATGTGCCAGCCTCGACGCTGTCGAGATAGACACCCGGCTCAGGGAGGATCTCGAACCGATAGCGAAGTCGGATGGGAGGCTGTCGTTGCATTGGTGCGACGCCGTGCGCTTCGATTACCTTGCGTTGCAGCCGCCGCCCACCCATGTTATGGCCAACCTGCCATATCATATTACGACGCCACTGATCTGGCGGCTGATCGAGTTCCTTGCCGGGCGGGGGCTGCGTTATATGCTGCTCATGACCCAGAGAGAGGCGGCGCTGCGAATCACCTCCGGCGGCCCGGGGAGGGAGAGCGGTCCTCTCGGCGTGACGATAGCCGCCATGGGCTCCGCCGCGCTGCTCCGAGAGGTCCCCAGAAGCGCGTTCATTCCGGTTCCGAAGGTCGATTCATCCATAATAGAGCTGAATTTCTCTTGCGATGAGGACGGGACCGGCTTGCGCCAAGATCTCGCGAGGGACGGCGTTTGGCGGCGTCTGCTGTCGGGGTCGTTCGCCAGAAGACGAAGAACCCTGGCCAACAACTGGAAGGCCTCGTTTGGAGCGGCAAGCGATACGGTGTCAGATATACTGAACCTTCACTCCATACCTCCGCTGAGCCGTTCCGAGGACCTGTCGCCGGACATGTGGCTCGAACTCCGAGCCGATCCTGACGTATGCGGAATGATAACCCCAAGCTGACAGCCCGCGAGCCCGGCGTCCGCCTTGCGGCAAGCGGCGGTATGCGTTGCTAATTTGTTCTCTTTACGATTTTGTACATGGCGTGGCTCAGCATATCGAGGATGGAATGCCTGGACCTGTCGCCTTCGGTTGGTATGCTGTCGTTCCTGATCCTGTCGGCGACCATCGTGCTGAGATTCCACAGGATCATAATCTCCTCGGCAGTCCACTCCCGCTCGCGGCTGTCGCTGACCCCGATAAAACCCAACAGGCCGCTCTCATCCCATATTGGAAACATGATGACGGATTTCTCCGACAGGTCGGACAATACATCGCACAGATTTGGCGAAAGCTTGGATATGTCGGACGTCACGATCATTCCGTCCTTGCGGAAGCATTCGAACACAGCCTGAGCCTTCCTCCCGATGTCGACATTCACCGGAGGCCTGCCCGCCGAATCGGAGGCGTTTCCGCGCCACTCGTACTTGTTGCTGTACACCGCGCCTTCGATATTCACGAATACGAATGCCCTGACGACTCCAAGGTCTCTTCCGATGATCTCCAGCACGTCGTTGATGGCGCTGTCCGTATTGGATCCGGAAAGGATGACGTTGAGGCACTTTCCCTTCAGATCGAACGGCTTTCTCGATGCGGCATAGACTTTGATCGGCGGTTCCATGCCGCATTCAAAGTCCTCGTTCGAGTCGGACTCGACAACATCCGATGCCAGCGGAGCCTCATTGCCGGCCAGACTCAACGCGGCCTCGCAGAACGACTGGATAAAGGTCGACAGGCGGTTAAAATCAGCAATGTCCATGACGGGAAGGCGGTTGCACCACATTTGCGCATCTGCCAGGGGAATACCGGTCCTCTGAGACAAAGTGCAAGATATATCGGCCGTCTTGGAATTTTCGGCTATTTCTCTTATCCTTATCTGACCTATCGCCCACCCCCCGAGGAATTCCCCTTCGAAGGATATTGGGATTATAGCGGTGGCAAACTTGGTATGAGGGCAGATGGAGAGCGCGGTTCGCATTGTCCTTTGGCTCTGAGCCAACATCTGCAGTCTGTCAAAATGGCAGTCGCTGGACCAGTTTTCAGAGGAATAGAAGAACTTGCAAAAGCCATCCCAGTTGCTGGGATGCGTTATCGCGCACCCTTCCCTGTCAAGGATCACGGATGTAAATTTGAACAGGTCCGAAAATGAATCCTGAAGCTTTTGGAGCTTCCCCAAGGGAAGCATGTTCGTCAATTTCTGAGTAGAATCCATCCGCTCTCAACACCCCGGCATATATGGTTAAAAGCTCCAAACACTGTGATCCCACGTATTCACAAGCAAGCCGCAAAGCCATGGTTTAAAAAGATCCGGACCATATAATATGCTATATCTCCTAATGCCGAAACAGTAAAAACTACGATGCGCACGTTTATTATTGGGCTGCTTGGGGGCAGGGAATAATTTTTTTGGTGGGCGGACAAAGTAAATGCAACCTTTGTCGGAGTAAACTGGACTATGAAGCATTTAGTGGTTCAAAGAAATAGCCAATGCAAACGAATAAATCAATATTACACGGTTATGATTTAT
>JAISLO010000006.1 GCA_031290815.1 Synergistaceae bacterium
TAACCTTCATATCCTTCAATAGTGTCATTATATCAAAGTTATCCGCCTTTTTTCCGGCTGGACAATTATTTATCACGGACATCCCCCATTCTTCGACGAACGCGGACACCTTGGGGTCGTAGGGAAACATGGCCACCTCGAGCCCGGCTTTCATGGACAGCACTGCAAAATGCAGCCTCATGCCCACTGCTATCGACGCATCCTTGGCCTCGTCCAAAAATTCAGAGGCGCTCCCGACGAGGCGGATTTTCGCCAGAGGGACTCCGCAGCGGTCCCTGATCTCCTCGATGGCTGATACATCCTCTCTGGCAAATGCAATTCCCCTCAGATCGAAGCCCATGTCAGCACACTTGCGCGCGGCCTCTGCAAGGACATCGGCGGCGCTGCTTCCGCCGCGAATGGGCCTCGCGTTGAGCAGAACAGTCTTTCCGGCATGATCGCGCGATGCCGTTATCTCCATTCCCATCACGATATCCGGCATCACGTCTGGCGACAAGCCTAGTTCCTTCGATGCGTCAAGCGACGGCGTGTCCCTGACCGCAAGATATCTGCTCGATCTGAGCGCGTCGCGAGCAAGGGATTTCGTAACCGGCCTGGAGAGCGGGCCTACGGATTGTCCCAGAGCCCACACGGAACACGAACACAGCCGAGCGATGCGGGCCAAGCCCCAATAATAAAGCGGGGAGCGGGCGCTCGTGGAATCCTGGAACAGACCGCCGCCGGCGAAGAGCAGGGACCTCGACCTGCGCAGCGCGGACATCACCGAACCCAGTTTCCATCGATTGAAGGCATTTATTCCAAGCCTCAGCGATGAACATTCAGGATCGCCCGACAGGATCGCGATTCTGTCCGAGGACACCCCGCACTCGTTTAAAAAGGCCAGCGACGCCGAGGCGAGAAGTTCGTCTCCAAGGTTTCCAAAACCAAAATAACCGGCCATGAGCACGTCAAACTCGCGCCTCCATGGAGAATCTCCCATCAATAAAAGATCTCCCTGCCGCCCCTTCTCCAGATCGGCCCGCCTATTCTGTCTATCAGGACGAGGGCTATGAAGCCGACGAGAATCCCCAGCCACCAACCGTTCACGACGCGGACCATCGTGAGGGGGAGCATGGTGTGAAAGTGGCAAAAGGTGTTTGCGGCCGAGGCGAAAGCCAGGCTTGAGCCCAATCTGAACACTTCCCTGAATCGCACTGCCCAGCCTCTTCTCACCAGAGCGTAATAAATTATCAGACACGGATAACCCACCAGGAATTCCTTGGTGCGAGGCCTGACCCAGAGCGCTCTCTCCAGCGCGTCTCGAAAGCGTATCTCCCACCCAGGAACAAACGACACGTTGTCGCTTCGAAGGGCGAGCACCATCGCGGCAGCGATCAACGCGCCAGCCAGCATCAGTTCGCCCCAGATCGGGGGCCTGACCATTATGTCGGCGAGGGATTCCGGGTGAACCCTGTTCTTTAAATCGTTGGCTAGTATCAGGACCGGAGGCAGCAGCAGCGTGAGCTTCACTCCTGAGAACGGTTCGATGCGAAGCATCGCCGCGGTCGAACCATATCCCGCCGCTATGCAAAGACCGCCGGCCGTGACTATGACGAGCCCGGCCAAGAGCCCCGCAAAGGGGCGTTCATAGTTGTCCAGCGACCTGATGGCAGCTTCCGTGGCTACGAACGCGGCGCAGAATCCCCCGAGAAACTTTGCGGCCGACGGCTCCCTCCAAAGCACAATCCCGAGGATGGCGGCAAAGATCACGAAAGCGCCGGCTTGGATAACGCTCACGAACGGTTTGCCGGCGCGGAAGTACCTGCGGGCAAACGATGAAAAGCAGACGAGGAAAATGGTCGCCACAGCCATGGATCCGAGCTTGGACACGCGGAGCATCTCCAGCGGCTTGGGCCACCTGAAGGAGTAGCCTCTCTGCCTCAGTGCGTCGCAGATGCGCCCGACATCCTCGATGAAAACCGGCAGCTTCCCAGAGTTGTAGATATCATAAGGACGCACCAGCACGAGGCGAATCGATCTCTCGTGGACCGCCCTGACCATTCGCTCGACCACCTGATCCCTGCTCAGCCTTCGGGCTATCAGCTCGTCCCTCACCAGGCTGTGCAGTGGAATTACCTCTGGGAGCATGGCCCGAAACAGCTCGGCTGAGCCTATCTGACGCAAAAATTCGGCCTGCGCGACCGAAATCCCGTTCTCCTTCAATGTCCCGGCCAGGAGCCGTATGTTAGGATAGCCGGCCACTATCAGGCCCGACGGCATGACGCACGAAACAGACGTATATTTTTTTCCAAGCCAGGATATGGCCGCCGCGGTGTGCTCGCTGTCGATTCCGGCCGCAGCCGCCGGCCGGTAGATCGCCCAAACATTAGCGCCCTCCGAGAACTCGAGCGCCGAAAAATCTGGCAGAATCCCCGAGTCGGCGATCTCGTCCACAGTGTATGGCAGCACCATCAACGTATGATCCACGCTAGTGCCCTGTGCCAGGACCGAGTATCTCTTCGCGTCCGGCATCTTCACTCTGATGTAATCGACGACATCGTTCCTCATCGGCTCAGACGAGTTGATCAGAACGCAGGCGCTGTCGAAAGGGTGCTCCAGTATGGCGCGAAAGGAGGGCTGAAGACTGGCCAGTGGGCCATACTCAAGCGGAAGCACTCCAGAGGCGAGGTCCTTGCCGGTAAACTCGGCCACAGTTATGCCCCTCACCCCTTTTTGGGCCATTCGCCCGTAGATATCCCCCGGCAGGCTGCCGTCCTTCTTCGAGAGTGAGACGAGATCCCTGTAATCGGCGACCATCGCCACAACTCTATGCCCCCACTCGGCGCGCAGTCTGTAAGCGAGGTCGGGACCGGCCATCAGCACTGACAAGGTCAGCATCACCCAGAAAAAAAGCTCGGCCGAACAGACGGGATGTTTAAACAGGCCAGTCCATAACCCGCCTCGTGAGAGGGCATCATCCTCGTCCTTAGTTCTACTTCTCTTTGTCTCGTGGCCGTCCGTTTTCTTATGTTCTTCATCCCGATTGCCGGGCATCCGCTTCCACCCCCAGTCCCGCACTGATTGCGGAAGTTATAATAACATGAAAAAAGACAAGCGGCGTATAGAACAAAGAAATTACGGGATACTTTGACCAGATGAAAGCGAATGTCTCCAAGCATAAAGCGCTTAGTTACGGTCATGCCTGTAAATTGGAAACGCAATTGAAGGAGGAAATAGAGCAGCTATTAGCGCGAAGCCGCACTGTGGATGAAAAAGAGAGGCTTGAAGGCGGATGGGCTGTTTACGTCCGACAGGCTTCTAGCCTCGTCCTCCTGATTCGCGATGCGTGTCAAAAATGTCAAAAATTCTTCAGCTCGAAGGATGCCCTGTACGCGAACAGCCTGTAGTGTCTGGCCTCCGGCGGGATGGTTGCCGCGTATTGCTCTGGCCACCCCTGTGGAGCCGTTTTACTGATTTCGTAGTCATATCTCTTATTGCCCCTGGTTATCAGGAAAACTCTGAGAAGGTTGTACGATGGAGCAACAATCTCGAATCTGGCGTCTATGACGCCTATTACCTTGGGCTGCGCTCCGCTGCCGACGTGATTGTTTGAAAAGAGCGCGAAGTCGTTTTTGTAGGCTGCGGCCCAGCACTCCATGGCGCGTACGGCGCACATCTCGTCGTTCTCAGGAATAAACAGCTCCTTGGAACTGTCGGACAACGGATTGACAAAACCAAGTGAAAACGTCGTCTCCTTGGCGCTCCTCTGCGGAGGAGCCACGAGCCAAAACGGACAGCTCACCGGCAGAGCCGCGCCAAAGACGACCCAGTTTTTTGTCGAACTTGGCCCCGTTCTGTGATTCGCCGCCTCAGTCGCGTCAAATTTTCCATCAGTCGGGATGAGAGCGCTGCTCCCTGAGACAACCGTTCCCCGTTTTGTCCTGATCCTCGTTGGAATGGCGTAAACAAGCCTACAGACTGCGTTCTTCCGCGAGTTCCCCGCCGACGTGAAATCCGTCACGCTCGCCGGTCCTGCCCAGTTGAACGGGCTCGCTGCGATGTTTTTGAACGCCCGCGCGAACTTCTCGCTCTCCTTGGGCATTCCGTAACCGCAATGAGCCGTCGGGAGTTTGAGTATGGCGAAGACATTCTCCGCCCTGTCCAGGGACGAGCGTCTGTCGATCGTGGTGTTGGCGATGGAGGCGAGGAAACAGAGACACGTCACGATGGCCGCGGCCATTATGGATGTCACGAGCGAGGTTATCGATACCTCCAACAGGGTAAAACCGCGTCGCTTCTTTTTACAGCATCGTTTGACATTCGCATGAAAGGTTGATAGCACAGCGCTCACATCCGTCGATTGTTCTGTCATGACGCCCGCGCGGCAATCCAAGCAACAACTAACCGACGTCGTTCAAGCGTGACGCCGTTACGAAGGATGGCCGCGCCGAGCGTTATTCGGCTTACTGCCGCTCAAAAATTATATATTGTGCATCGAATGTGAATTATACGCAGGTAAAACTTTTTATCATGCGCAAAACTACGTAGAATTTAATGTATAACTCGCCAATTACAGAAAGATAAGTTGTTACAATGCGGCGTATTCGATTGAATCACTCATACTTCAACGCGTCTATGGGGTTCAGCAGTGAGGCCTTCCATGCCGGGTAGAAGCCGAATCCAACGCCAACGAGGGCGGAGAACGCAAACGCGAGCGCGACTGATTCCACACCGAATATGGGAGGGCTCTGCATGATTTTGGATAAGCCGATACCGGCCGCCGTTCCCAACAGTATGCCCAGCACGCCGCCGATGAGGGACAGCGTCAACGCCTCTATCAAGAATTGAAGGCGGATGTCGCCCGATTTCGCGCCGACCGCCATTCTGATCCCTATCTCCCTTGTGCGCTCCGTCACGGACACCAGCATTATGTTCATTATGCCTATGCCTCCCACGAGGAGCGATATGGCGGCTATCGCGCCAAGGAGCAGGGACATCGTCTGAGTCGCCCTCCGCCTGACGTCTAGAATCTGGCTCACGTTCATCACCATGAAGTCGTTCGGCCTGTCAGGGCGTATGCGGTGGCGTTCGCGCAGCAGATCGTTGATTTGAATTTCGAGATAGTCGAGCGCCTTCATCGACACGCCCTTGACCATTATCGCTCCGACCCTCCCGGTGTTCGCGTTTCGAGTGAGGCGACGCTGGGCCGTGGTGATCGGAACCAAGATGAAGTCATCCTGATCGTACCCGCCCATCAAGCTCCCCTTCGACGCGAAAACCCCAACGACGGTGAAGGGGACCGTGCGAATCCTGATGACCTTGCCAACCGGGTTCTCTCCGTCGAACAGTTTGTCCGCGACGGTACGTCCAAGCACGCAGACCTTTGATCCAGCCCGGATGTCGCCGTCCATCAGGTCTCTGCCGGACTCGATCCGCCACTCCCTGACGACTGAGAATCCTGGGGTGCTGCCGCTGATCTCGGCGCTCCAGTTTGCGTTGCCATAAATCGCTTGAGCGGTCGTTTCGACGAGCGGAGCCACTGCCATGACCCCCGAACACTCCCTGTCTATCGCCTCCGCGTCAGACACCGTGAGGTAACGCGGGTTGGAGTACGAGCCGACCGAGCTCCTGTCCGGCAGCACGTACATGAAATTGCTGCCGAGCATTGATATCTGCTTGTCTATGACGCTGTTGGCGCCCTGGCCGACCGCGAATGCCGCTATCACGGCTCCTACGCCTATTATGATGCCCAGCGTGGTCAGGAACGACCGCATCTTGTTGGCCAGGAGAGCCCTCCCCGAAACCTTGATTATCTCCGCAGTCGATATCACTCCGCGTCCGCTCCCCTCGCTCTGACGTTCGCCGCGTCGCCGGTTATGACGCCGTCGCGGAAGTGAACTATTCTCCCAGCGTAAGCGGCGACATCCGCCTCGTGTGTGACCAGCACTATCGTAATGCCCTCGTTTATGTTCAGATCCTGGAAGAGCTTCATTATCTCGTCGCTTGTCTTTGTGTCCAGGTTGCCGGTCGGCTCGTCGGCCATCAGTATCGGCGCCTTGTTCACGATTCCGCGCGCTATCGCCACGCGCTGCTGCTGCCCCCCGGACAGCCTGCTGGGATCGTGGCTCATCCTGTCGCCCAATCCCATGCGTTCGAGCGCGTCTCGAGCGCGCAACCTGCGCTCGCGAGCCCTCACTCCGGAGTACAGCATGGGCATCTCCACGTTCGCCAGAGCGCTCGTCCTGGGCAGCAGGTTAAATCCCTGGAAGACAAAGCCGATCATCTTGTTCCGTATGACCGCAAGCTCGTCTCTGTCAAGCGTCGCGACGTTTTTGCCGTCCAGAAAATATTCTCCGCTCGTCGGGACGTCGAGACAGCCGAGGATGTTCATCGTCGTGGACTTGCCCGACCCGGACGGGCCCATCATGGCGACGAACTCCCCGCTCTCTATGACGAGCGAAACGCCGTGCAGCACCTCCAGGTCCTCGCCTCCCATCCTGAAGCTCTTTCTTATGTCTCGCAGTTCCAGCAAGGCCATGAGAATTCTCCCGTCACGCTGTCATTCGATAGGGATGTCGATCCCAATTATTATCTCCGTTCCGGGTTCTAGGCCGGAGGTTATCTCCGTGTCCTTCCCGTCGGTGATGCCGGTCTCGACCTCTATTTTCAACGGGACGCCGTCTTTGAGCCCATATACCGCCGGTTTTCTCGAAAAGCCCTCATCCTCGGCCGTTTCGTCTCCCCCTCCGCCGCCTCGCCTTCTCATTCCAGGACCTCCCGACGCCGGCGTCGAAGCGTTCTTTTCGTCGGTGAGCGGACGAAAGCGCAGGGATGCGTTCGGGACTTTTACCACGCCGGCCTTTTCCTCCACTATAAGGGTGACGTTGGCCGTCATGCCTGGGATGAGGTTATGTCCCTCGATTTGTTCGTTCAGGAAGGACACGATCGCCTTATACGATATTACGTTGTTCTCCGTCGTAGGTGAAAGGCGTATCTGCGTGACCGTCCCGCTGAACTTTCTCTCGGGAAAAGCGTCGACGTTGAATTCTACCGCCTGTCCCTTGCTGACGCTGCCGATGTCGGCCTCGTCGATGTTCACCTCGACCTGCATTCGCGACAGATCTTCGGCTATCTCGGCGATAGTCGGCGTGTTGAAGCTCGCCGCCACCGTCTGGCCGACGTTCACGTTTTTAGTGACCACCACGCCGTCGACCGGCGAGTATATGCGGGTGTAGTCCAACTGGAGCTTGGCGTTCTTTACGGCCGCCAACTGGGCGGTAACCCTCGCCCGGGCTGACGAAAGCCTGGCCTTTGACGTCTGGAGCGAGGTCTCGTCAGCATCGAGCTCGGACCTCGCTATCAGATCCTTGGAGTACAGCTCTTGCGACCTGCGAAGTTTGTCCCGCGAATGTTTGAGGTTGGCCTCAGCCTCGGCGACGTCGGCCTCGATCGCCAGAAGCGACGCCCTGGCCTGTTCCAGCCCGGCTTCGTGGGGCTCCGGGTCTATGATGGCGATCAACTGTCCCTTCCTCACGACGCTGTTGTAGTCGACATACAGCTCCTTCAAAGTTCCGGAGATCTGTGTGCCGACGCTTATCATGGAGACGGCCTGCACCTTTCCGGTGGCGAGGATTACGGACCTCATGTCCCCTCGCTTGGCGGCGGCCGTTATATATTCGATCGGCGGCTCCTTCGACGAGTCGACGTACAGCCATGCTCCGCCGCTCAGAAGCCCGGCTAGAACCAGAAATATCAGAATCCGCCTCAGCGCCTTGCCCTTCTTCATCGAAGCATACCTCCAATCGCCCTGAGAAGATCGACCTCAGCTGCGTTCTTGTTGTAAAGGGCGTTTGCGGCGCTCATGCGGGCCCTTGCGTATCCGTCGACGGCGTCCGAAATCTCTAGGGACTCTCCAACCCCGGCGGTGTAACGGCCCTCGGCCAGCCTGAGGGTTTCGAGCGCTTGCTTCTCCGCCTCCCTCGCCGCTGCGACCGACTCCCTTGCCTCCTCCAAAGACGTACAGGCTGTGCGAACCTGCGAGATTATGTTCTGCCTGACGCTCTCTCCGCTGGCCCTGGCGCCTTCGAGATCGGCTTCGGCCTGCCTCACCCGCGTTCTAGTCTCCCCTCCATCCGTGACGGGGATGGAGATGCCCACCGACAGACGCCAGCCCTTTCTGTCAATCGGGTTGTTCTCGCCGGAGTATGTATACCCCGCGTTTCCGGTCACCGTTGGGGACATTCCTTTTTTGGCAAGCGCCAGGTTGGTCTCGGCCGCGTCTATGCGGATGTTCTGCGCCCTGTACTCGTCCCGGTTCCGCATGGCCGTCTCGATCGCCTCGTCTACGCTGACGTCCAGATTCAGAAAACCGGCATCCAGCATGTCCTTGACGTTTCCCGCAGGCATATCCGGGACGCCGGCAGCATACGCCAGGTTGGACTCGGCCTTTCTGAGCGTCCCCTCCGCGGTCACGAGATCCAGCTTTGCGTTTGCGAGGTCCGTCTTAGCCTTCGTCACCTCTATCTTGGCCTTCGCCCCGGCCTTGTAGAAGTCCGTGGCCCATTCGAGCCGTCTTTCATAGTTTCGAAGCCTCTCTTTGGCGATAGCGAGCGTCCTGTCCCCGCAGTTCAGGGAGAAGTATGCCTTGATCACGTCCCTGATCACATCCTGCTCCGATGCCGACTCGTCGGACTGCCGAGCCTCCAGCTCCTGCCGCGCCGCCTGGATGGACAGATTGGTCCGGTTCCAGTCGAAGATCGTCTGGGAGAGCGTGATATCGGTGTTTATCGAGCCGGCCTCTCCGCCGCCCTCATTGTATGATCTGGCGTAGGACGACGAAACCCGAACCTGGGGCCGCGTCTGGGCGGCCGTCCCATCGACCCTGAAGCCCTGCGACTCGACTCCGCTGCGCGCCTCCCTCAAACGGGGATGCGCCTCCAGAGCCAACTCTATACAGCGGTCTATCGTGATGACCCCGTTTGGGTTGACATCGCCGGACAACTCGCCGGCAAGGGCCGGTCCGCATATCACCGAGGCGAGCAGCGATGCCGCAAGGGCCGAACGTATGAGCGTGATATTTTTTTTCAAAGAGATCCAACACCCTCCAAGCGGAATTCGGCGCAAATCCACCCCATGTTTCAAGGGGCATGATAAATCAAACCAACTATATTATCATCGTATCTTTTGCCACACATTGCATTGTATAAATACGTCAGAAATAAGATATTATATGTTAAATTGAAGCTGTTCAGCTGAAAACGAAAGAGTTTGACGCTATATCTCTTTATTCTCAAAGTGGACTCCGCCAGATTCAGGCGCCCGCTTGTTCGGGCCTTTGCGGCTCTCCGCCATGCCGTATATAATATCACTTGAACGCCGGCCCGCGAGGCGGGAATAGACCGCGACCCTGTCTTTTGTATAAATGTGCGATTTCAAGGCTCGCGGCTCGTGTATGATACTCTGAAGGCTAAACAAAAACAATTATAAAACTCGGAGGTCGCCAAATGACAATACGCATCCTCATCGCGGACGATCACCCGCTGACCAGGTCGGGGCTCGCCGAATGGATCAAGAGGAACGCCAATTTCTCGCTTACCGCGGAGGTCGAGGATGGGATCGAGGCCTGGAGGAGCATCCAGGAGTCTCAGCCGGATGTAGCCCTCCTCGACATACAAATGCCGGGCGAGAACGGGATCGCGGTGGCGCAGAGGATAAAGGAAGCATCGATTCCAACCAGGGCGATAATGCTGACCTCTTTCAACGCGCAGCCGTATGTGATGGCCTCGCTCAGGGCCGGGGCAAGGGGTTTTGTGCTCAAGACGACCGCGGTCAGGGAGCTCGACGTGGCCGTGAAACAGGTGATGGACGGCGGATTTTATCTCGACTCGAAGGTGGCGGGAGTGCTCGGCGACAGGGACTCCATGCCCGAACCGCTCTCAGCCCGCGAGCGAGAGGTCCTGCTGATCATGTCGAAGGGATTTTCGATAAAGGAGATCGCCGCGAAGCTGTGTATTACCGAACGAACGGTCCAGGCTCATCTGACGTCCGTTTACTCCAAGTTTTGCTGCAGGGGAAAGGGAGAAGCGCTTCTCGTCGCCCTCAAGTTCGGGATAATAACTCTGGATGAGCTCCTGGAGGGCACGTCTCTGGACGAGGCCGGCAATCAGTGCTGAGGCGCAGGCTGCTCACCATCCTTTTTATATGCACGCTGCTGCCGGTGCTGATCGTCCTCTTCGAGTCGGCGGCCACGGTCTTCTCTCAGAAAAAATCCACGACGGAGATCTCCGGGCGCTACGTCGAAAGCCTCGCCAACTACGCCGCCGACCGCTGGAACGAGGGCAACGTCGAGCGCATAAACGCCTTCCTGTCGCTCGTCGCCGACCAGGGGTACGACAGACTGGTATCCTCGGAGCGCGCGGACTCGTTCGCTCCAAACCGCCGCATGGAGCGGTTCAAAATCAGCATGAAGGGCAAGTTCATACCAGGCCTGGTGGCCTATGTGACGCTGGATGGCAATCTCATCTCCTGCTCCCAGAACGCGACCATACTGACGAAAATCTACGAGAGGACCGTCGCGGAGGCGCGATTTCCCGGCGCATCCGCTGAGGGGCGCATAGTCGGCAGCATCAGGACCGGGTCCGACTATATAACATACGTCGCCCACACGGCGCCGACGAACGATCCGATGGTCTACGCGGTCGCGGCAGTCACAATGCTCAGCTGGATGGGAAGGAACGACTTCAACATGATGAAGCTCGCATTCGCTGGAACGATGGGGATGATGATCTGTCTCATCGCGCTGTTCTTTCTCCGCAGGTCGGTCATAACGCCGCTTCAGGCGCTCTCAGCTCAGGTGAGTACGCTGAAATGGGGCAAAGAGGCGCCTGAGCCCATTCAGGACGGAGCTGCCAGGAGCATAGGCAAACTTCAGGTCGATGAGATCTCCTCGCTTCGCAGCGCAATATTCGACCTCGCCCTCAGGATGATAGAAAAGGACGAGCTGGAAAAGCGATACCTGGGCGACATAATAAAGGCGCAGGAACTGGAGAGGAGCCGCATCGCGCAGGATATTCACGACGGCCCTATTCAGGTCGTCTCGGCTTTCATTCAGCGCATACAGATCGCCAATATAACGTCGAAGGACCTCCCCGAATCCACCAGGGAGGAGTTGTCGACCGTCGAGAGCATAGCCGGGGATTTGGTGGAGGACCTGCGAGACATCTGCGATTCCCTTGTCCCCCCGTGGGTTTCTCTCGGCATAGTGTCGTGCATGGAGGAAGCGGCAAGCAGATTCGAGCGTCAGCATTCCATCACCATATTCACGAACGTGGATCAGACGCTCGATATCTCACAGGAAGCCACGCTGGCCATATTCAGAATTTTTCAGGAGGCTGTCTCCAACGCGGTCAGGCACGGGGGGGCGACCGAGGTGACCGTGGACGCGCGGCGCGACCCGGAAGGCAAGTCCGCAGAGTTCGTGATATCCGACAACGGCTCGGGCTTCAACCCCAACGACAAGATAATGAGCGACCTCGTCCGTGACGGAAAGCGAGGCCTCAACGGAATGAGGCAGAGGGTCGAGCTGCTCGGCGGCGAATATGAACTGTGGTCCGAGCCAGGGCATGGCACGAGGATCATGATAAGGATATAAGAAAACCTGCCAAGAGGGAGATTGCGATAGCCATGCCCTGTAGGGTAGATCTCGCCAAGGTGGGGCTCGAAGAAAATTTGAGCGGGCCCGACGTATGGACAAGAGCGGGCGATTGTCATATAATCCGCTTTGTTGGCTGGCAGAGACGCGTTGATATGTTTTGCGGAGGGGTGGCCGAGCGGTCGAAGGCGGGCGACTCGAAATCGTCTTAGCGGTGCTGAGCCGCTACGTGGGTTCAAATCCCACCCTCTCCGCCAAGTACAAGCAGTCGTATGACGCCAGTCAGAGCAAAAGCTATGCAGCGGAGAGGTGGCTGAGTGGTCGAAGGCGCTCGCCTGGAGAGCGAGTAGACGGCTTAAACTCCGTCTCGAGGGTTCAAATCCCTCCCTCTCCGCCAGTTCTGAACAAATTATAATCCTTATCGTTACTAATATCGTCATAGTCAGCATTTACGGTGTTTTTTCGACTCTCCTGCAACTCCAGACAAATTATCAGCGGCCGGATTCCATTCGAACTCCACTTCATTCCGAGGATGACGACATGGCAAATGTAGGATATAATATAATAGTGGTACGTGGTAGATTCGCGCGCCGGAGGAGGGGCGGTCTTTGAAAAGGGTTGCCCTGTATGTCTTGCTTGCTTCTGGAGTGTTGATAGGGCTTATCTGGCATTTTGCCCTCGATCAGACGACGTTCGCTTTTGTGGCCGTTCTTCTGATTCTGCTCATCCCTGTGCCGCTGATATGCATTGCGACAAGGTCCAGCGCTCAGAGGGAGGAGGAAGTCAGAGGCGCGCTCGAAGCGGCTCGGAACTTTGTCCTTGCGCGCAAGGAGATCCGGTCCAGGATTCCCAAGAACAATCCGCGCAGAGAATCGCCCGCGGCGTTCGAGGGCGCGGCTAAGATCGGCGCTGTCCGTTCCATGGCCCCGCTTCTCCGCAAGCCGAACCTGCGGATGATCGTTTTGGAGGTGTGTGACTTCGCGGACATGGTGCTGGAGACTATAAGGCGGATGCCGTGCGACTCGCCGGCTGCGGTCTTCTTCTCTGAGAACCTCCTGTCCCGCCTCGTGGACGCGCTGGATATATGCTTCGAAATAAGCTGCCGAGACAAGAACGCCGCCTCCCCAACGGCTGACGCGCGAGAAATAGAGTGTTTCAGCTTCTTCATAACCGCCATCAAAAAACAGCAGGATCTCATCCTGTTCGAGGGAGAAAGCAAGGGATAATCATATGTTATACCCTTGCCATTCGGGCATCTGACATAAAACCACGTGAAAGCCCACGTGAAACCATCCTTAAATCCCTTGCAATCATCCTGGAAATGCCGAGGAATTGTGCTAAAATGAGAAGTATATTGGGCATGTGATATAAACTTTGGTTTTATTAGGGGGAAATCTAGTGTCGTCTGCATATCTGGTTCTCGAAAACGGCGGAGTTTTCGAGGGGGAGTCCTTTGGCCTGGCGGCGGATGCCGAAGGGGTTACCGGCGAAGTGGTGTTCACTACCGGGATGACCGGTTACCTCGAGACTCTGACGGATCCAAGCTATCATGGACAGATTATAGTGCAAACATGGCCTCTGATAGGAAACTACGGAGTGATACGCGATGATTTCGAGAGTTTGTCGCTGCAGCCGAGGGGGTACGTGGTCAGGGAATGCTGCGACACGCCGTCCAACTTCCGCAGCGAGGGTCCTCTCGCTTCGCTGCTTGCCGAGCGCGGAATAGTCGGAGTCAAGGGAATAGACACGCGAGCCCTCACCCGGATTATAAGGGAGAAGGGCGTGATGAACGGAATCATAACGAGCGATCCTGAGAACGTCAGCCTCGACTCTCTCCGGAGCTACGCGATACGCGACGCCGTGGCCGGTGTTTCGACGCGCGAGGTTTTTGTCGTAAATCCCGACACTTCCGAAGGCAGCGGACATCACGTCGTGCTATGGGACTTCGGGGCCAAGGCGAATATCGCGCGCTCCCTGGCCTCAAGAGGCTGCAAGGTTACCGTGGTCCCTCACAGCCTCACGGCGGAACAGATCCTGAAACTCGAACCGGACGGCGTGACGTTGTGCAACGGCCCCGGCGACCCGGAGGAGAACGCGGGCGTTATAGCCGAACTCAAAAAATTTACGGAGAGCATGACACCGGTGTTTGGCATCTGTCTCGGCCATCAGATCCTGGCCCTGGCCATGGGCGCCTCCACGGAAAAGATGAAATACGGCCACAGAGGGTCGAATCAACCAGTGCGCGATACTCGGACGGGATCTATATCCATAACGACTCAAAATCACGGTTACTCCGTCGCGCCGGACAGCCTTCCGCGCGGCGCGATTCTGCGGTACGTCAACGCGAACGACGGAACGTGCGAGGGGATAGACTACGAAAACATACCTGCCTTCAGCGTTCAATTTCACCCGGAGGCGTCGGCGGGACCGCTGGACACATCGTTCCTCTTCGACCGTTTTATCCTCATGATGGAGGCTGAGTAAAATGCCTCTCTACGGCGGTGTGCGCAAGGTTCTCGTGATAGGCTCGGGCCCGATAGTCATAGGGCAGGCGGCCGAATTCGACTATGCCGGCACCCAGGCGTGCAGGGCGCTGCGCGAGGACGGGCTCGAGATAGTGCTCGTCAACTCAAACCCGGCCACGATAATGACCGACTCCGCGATGGCCGACGTGGTGTACATCGAACCGCTCACGGTGACGACGCTCAAACGAATCATCGACAAGGAGCGCCCCGACAGCATACTGCCGACGCTCGGCGGACAGACGGGGCTGACGTTGGCCATGATGCTGGCGAAGGAGGGATTTCTCGCCGAGAGAGGGATAAAACTTCTGGGCGCCAGCCCCGAAACGATAGACATGGCCGAGGACAGACAGCTCTTCAAGGATGCGATGGAGAGGATCGGGCAGCCTGTGATTCCGTCCAGGGTCGTGGAAAATGTCGCCGACGCGCTGACATTCGCGGATGAGATCGGATATCCTCTCATAGTGCGGCCCGCGTTCACCCTTGGGGGGAGCGGGGGCGGGATCGCGTCGTCCGCCGGCGAGCTAAGGCGCGTCGCCGAAGACGGCCTGAGGATGTCGCCCATCGGACAGATACTGGTAGAGCGGTCCGTAGCCGGCTGGAAGGAGATAGAGTTCGAGGTGATGCGCGACTCCGCAGGCAACGTCGTCACAGTCTGCGGCATGGAAAATTTCGACCCGGTCGGGATCCACACGGGGGACAGCATAGTCGTCGCCCCCACGCTCACGCTCTCCGACAAGGAGTATCAGATGCTCCGGACGGCGGCCCTGGACATAATATCCGAGCTCGGCATAGAGGGCGGATGCAACTGCCAGTTCGCCCTCTCCCCCGACAGCTTCGATTACGCCGTGATAGAGGTGAACCCGAGGGTTTCGCGTTCGTCGGCCCTCGCCTCCAAGGCCACCGGGTACCCCATAGCTAAGGTCGCCGCCAAGATCGCGATAGGTTACAGGCTGGATGAGATTCCCAACGCCGTGACCGGCAAGACCAGCGCCTGCTTCGAGCCTGCGCTTGACTACGTGGCCGTGAAGTTTCCGAAGTGGCCGTTCGACAAGTTCGCCCGCGCCCCAAGGACGCTCGGCACCCAGATGAAGGCGACCGGAGAGGTGATGTCGCTCGCGCCGTCGTTCGAGATGGCTCTGATGAAGGCGGTGCGCGGCGCCGAAATACACCAGCAGACGCTTTATCTGTCGAAACTCGGAAAACTCGACGACGCCAGCCTCATGGATGCGCTGCGCACGGCCACGGACGAGCGGATATTTCAGATCTTCGAAGCCATGCGGCGAGGCGTCTCATGCGACGAGATACATGGAATCACCAAGATAGACAGGTGGTTTCTATACAGGTTGGAAAACCTCGTCCGCTTCGAATCGGAGCTGAGGGAAACGGGCCTCACCGACGCCATGCACCGAGAGGGAAAGCGGCTCGGGTATCCCGACAACGTGCTGGAGACGATCTCGGGAGGAACCGTGAGCCGGCATATTCCGGCATCCTACAAGATGGTCGACACGTGCGCGGGAGAGTTCGCGGCGGAGACCCCTTACTTTTACTCGACCTTTGACGATGACAACGAGGCTGAGGATTTCATCAAGTCGAGGAGCGCCGGAAACAAGGGGACCATAGTCGTCCTCGGTTCCGGCCCGATTCGCATCGGGCAGGGTATAGAATTCGATTATTCCAGCGTCCACTGCGCTTGGGCGCTGAGGCGGCTCGGATATGAAGTCGTGATAATAAACAACAACCCGGAGACGGTGTCGACCGATTTCGACACTGCCGACAGGTTGTATTTCGAACCGCTGACACCTGAGGATGTCAGAGACATCCTGAACCTCGAAAAACCCGTCGGAGTCGTCGCGGCGTACGGCGGGCAGACCGCCATAAAGCTGGCCGGTTACCTCAACGAGCACGGCTTCGATATCCTGGGCACCTCGTTCGACAGCATAGATCTGGCCGAGGACAGGGAGAGGTTCGACGCCCTTCTCGGCGGGCTTGGAATTTCGCGCCCCGACGGAGGAACGGCAGTCACCATGGACGAGGCGCTCTCCGCAGCGAGACGTCTCGGCTATCCCGTCCTCGTCCGGCCGTCGTACGTGCTGGGCGGTCAGAACATGAGCATAGCGTTCTCCGACGACGACGTGCGGGAGTTCATGGAGATCATCCTGGACAGCGACGTTCGCGGCCCTGTGCTGATCGACAAGTATCTGCGCGGAACCGAGATAGAGGTGGATGCCGTGTGCGACGGTACCGACATATTGATACCCGGCATCATGGAGCATGTCGAGCGGACCGGCATACACTCCGGCGATTCCATAGCTGTTTATCCGGCGCTCAACGTGACCGACAGGCTGATCGATCTCATAGTCGACCACACCGCCAAGATCTCGCTCGCCATGAAGGTCAGGGGAATAGTGAACGTTCAATATATAATCTACGATGACGACGTTTACGTCATCGAGGTCAATCCCAGGGCGTCCAGGACCGTGCCTTATATAAGCAAGGTCACGGGGGTCCCCATTGTGGATCTGGCCACGCGGGCGATGCTGGGCGAGCGCCTGTCGGACATGGGATATGGGACCGGGTTGTATCCTCCGGCACCGTACGCGGCCGTCAAGGTCCCGGTGTTCTCGTTCGAAAAACTTCACGGCGTGGACACTCATCTCGGCCCCGAAATGAAGTCCACCGGAGAGGTTCTGGGCATCGGCAAGACGCTGGAGGAGGCGATGTACAAGGGACTGCTGGCCGCCGGTTACAAGCTGCTGAGGAGCGGAGGCGTTCTCTTCACCGTCAGGGACAGCGATAAGCCCGAGATCGTCGACGTCGCGAAGAAGTACGCGTCACTGGGTTTGAACCTCTACGCGACGCGAGGGACGGCGTCCGCCCTCTCCCGCTCAGGGCTCCCCGCCATAGTCATACACAAGATCAGCGAGGCCTGCGACAATGTGATCACGCTCATGGAGAGCGGCAAGGTGCAGTACATAGTGTCGACGTCGGCGCGAGGCCGCGATCCTGCGAAGGAGAGCGCTCAGATCAGGTCGCTCGCCACTCGCCTGGGCATCCCGTGCCTGACTTCGATAGATACCGCGACCGCCCTCGCCGACAGTCTGAAGAGCAGATACAGCGAGGGGAACACCGAACTGGTGGACATCAACGACATGAGGCGCGAGCGCAGGGCGATACGCTTCTCCAAGATGCACAGCTGCGGTAAGGACGACCTGTACTTCGATTGTTTCGATCAGGACATAGAGTCCCCTGAATCACTGTCGATAATGCTCGCGGACAGGCATTTCGGGGTGGGCGGTCACGGCGTCGTGATGATGTACCCATCGGAACGGGCGGACGCCACGATGAGGCTCTTCAACACCGACGGAAGCGAGGGATTCATGAGCGCGTCCGCGATAACCTGCATCGGCAAGTACCTGTACGAGAGCGGGAGGACGGGCGGCCGCAAGGATATGACGATCGAGACCCAAAGCGGCGTCATGAGGCTCGATATATACACGAGATACGGCAGAGCGGTCTCCGGAAGGGTGAACCTCGGCGCGCCCAGGTTCCTGCCGGCCGACATCCCGGTCCTCCTGGCCGGAGCGAGGGTCATGGGCCGCGTCGTCGAAATCGGCGGCAAGGCTTTCTCCATCACATGCGTGTCGATGGGAAGTCCGCACTGTGTGATATTCTGCAATGATATCGACAATTGCGGCATAGAGACTCTCGGTCCGTTGGTGGAGACCGCTTCGATATTCCCGATGAGGACTAATGTAGAATTTGTCAAGGTTTTGGACGACCGGACCCTGAGGATGCGGATATGGGAGCGCGGGGACGGCGAGACCCCCGCGAGCGGAAGCGGCGCCTGCGCCGCTGTCGTATCGGCTGTCCAGAACGGCTTTTGTTCCAGGTCAGGCTTAGTCCGCGTGATCCAAAACGGAGGGGACATGACGGTGGACTATTCGGGAGACGAGGTTATCCTGAACTGCAGGGTGCACAAGGTCTTCGACGGCGCGGTGGAAATATAAACAAAACAAGGGCCACAAAAACCGGGTCGCCCGGTTCATGTGGCCCAGCACATTGAAATCGCGCGTCAGAACGCCACGTATGTGCGGAAACGCACTATGTTGTCGCTGCCATTGCGCAACTCGTCACCGTTTCTTTCGCCATAGTCTATCGCATCATAGACCAGTTCGAACTCGACCGCGTCGTTCAGGCGATATCCGACTCCTACGCTCCAGTTGAACGCGTCGTCGATGCCGGCGGTGTCATGATCGGCCGCGAAGTAGCGCAGATAAGTCCTCCACTTGTCGTTCCACTCCTGATCCATCCTCACCCCGTAGATCTTCGTGCTGTTCATGTTGATCGGCATATTGGCCAGAAGGCTTGCCCCGCCGTCAGTGTACGTCGCGCTGACTCCGAGATCGGAATAAACCGAAAACCTCTCGTTTGTGAGGAAGTTATTGTCGATCTGGCCATATTCGACCCATACGCTGGTGAACTTGAGCACATCCTGCTTGACGTCGAGGATAGCCTTCCACGCCGACGCGCTGTCGTCATAGTTGGTCGCCGTTCCGCTCAGCAACTGAGCAAGGGTATCCCCCTGAGCCTGGTGGTAGTAAATCACCTTGCCCTCCACGCCTGGGGTGAACGTAAACCCGGCATACGCGCCGATGATTCCGACGCTGGTGTCCGTCTCACTGTTGTCAGTCAACGGAATCTCCTCATCCGCAAAAATCCAATAACCTATCAGACCTCCGCGGAAGCGCTCGGAAAAGTTGAAGTCGGCGAGGCCCGCCACCAGGAAGCGCTCTATCGGTGATGTTGGGTCATCGCCAAGGCTGGGCACTCCGGCGTCGTCGTTAGCGCGGCCCGCAAGCAGCTTCAGGTTCGCGATGCCCCAGTCCTTCTCGAAGAGGAACATGTTGAACGTCCAGTCCCCGATTATGGGCTCGTTATCCACGTACAGTTCGAGGTCGCCCTCCCAGTCCAGATCGGCCAGACCGACGGTCAGGCTGATGTCATACGGCAGGACAGTCGTCACGTAGTAGTTCGCCCACACCACCACATTTCCAGAATCACGCTCCAGCCTCGCGGCGAAGTTAGTGGTATCGTTCACTCGCTTTCTGAGCCACAGCACGTAGTCAGCAAGTTCGAACTCGTTCTCCCCGGCGTAGTCAGCGTCGTCGCTGTACCAACCCTTGTCGGCCGCCTGGCCGAACTTGGCGTTGAAGGTGAGCTCGCCAGCCAGGCTCCAGCCGCCTATGTCCTCCTCCAGAACCGCGATGCGCTCGTCCAGATTGTCCACCCTAACTCCAAGCGCGTCCAGCTCGTCCTTGAATTCGACTATGAGACGCCTCATCATCTCGACATCCTGCTTGCTCGCCTTGTCGAGGTCGATATTCGCGAGAGCCCTGGCGATAATCGACGCCATTTCGTAGCGGGTAGAGGGCTGGGCGCCCTTGAAAGAACCGTCTGGATAGCCCGATATGACGCCCCTGGAGGCGAGCTGAGCAACCGCGTCATACGCCCAATGGCTTGCTGGGACATCCATGAACGGATTGGTCGCCGCAACCGACTGTGACGCGAACGATGCGAGAATAACCGCAATTGCCGCTGCAAGAAGTGCTTTTCTCATCATAACAACTCCTTATCTTTATAAATATATTTGCGTACAGCTTCTATATCCTTCCTGCCGGTCTCCCTCAAAACGCCCCTCCTTCCAATCTCGCCGGACCGCGGATGAAGACAAAACCATAAAAGAAAGGCCGATTCACTCCTGCGCTCATATATGATTCGCAAGCACAAACATTTTATATCAGCAAAATTACTTGTCAATAGCCCAAAATGGATATTTTGCACTGAAACAGCCAATGGGACCGATTGCGAGTCATTATTCCGGAATAAAAGCAGATTATTTACTTAAAGTATCCGCGCGTACCGCAAATCATTTATTTTTATCAACATATCCAAGTCAGCCGAAAGCTGTTGACAAAGATATATTTCCGGTGTAATATAAAGACGATGTTTGATATAACTAACACAATAAAATAGGCTTGTTTATGAAGGGATTGGCGTAAACGTGCCCACTCTGCAAAGATTTATGATGTTCCTGAAGACCAGGGGCCCAGTGGAATTCATCGAGTCGATGATAGTATGTTTTGCCGCGCCGGTCGTGGCCGGCATCAAGTGCGGGGCTTTGATCAACCTTCGCAGAGGCGGGGAGGATCTGGGGCAGGTATGGTTTGCGATTAAAGACAAAATTACGGAAAAACTCGGACTTGAATTTGCGGAAATTTCGTATTCGAAAAACTATATATTGCTGTTAGTATTCAGGAGCGACCTCCTTATGGACCGAGTCTCCTCTGCGGAGACGAGGAAGTTCCTGGGCGATCTTGGCTATGACTGTGAATCGGGCTCGGCTGTTTCTTACATTGAGAACTTGATCGAGCGGTTCAAGACGAGATTTCCGCACGAAATAGGGGTATTCCTCGGGTATCCGATCGAAGATGTAAAGGGTTTTATCGAAAACAGAGGAAAAAATTCGAAGTTGTCGGGGTACTGGAAGGTTTACGGCGACGAGGCGAACGCGAGAAAAAAGTTCGACGAGTACAGAAAGGCCGAGACGGACAGTGCCGAGATGATTTTGAGGGGAATCGGTTTCGCGCCAATTAAAATCAGGGCATAGATCTGGAATCGCCTAAATTCGTTACGCCAAGCGAAGGATCCGGCGATTTTAGATAACGCCCTGCAGGGAGAATTGGTAGAAATAATCAAAATCAACATGAGGAGGAAGCGATATGGCAAAGGTTGGAATCATCTACTGGTCGGGGACAGGAAACACGGAGAAGATGGCCGAACTCATCTCGAAGGGCGCGGAGGAAGCAGGCGCTCAGGTGACGTGCAAGCATGTCTCCGCCGCGTCCGCGGATGAAATTGACGGTTATGACGTCGTAGTGTTGGGATCGCCTTCCATGGGCTCGGAGGTTGTGGAGGAGAGCGAGATGCAGCCGTTTGTCTCCTCGGTCGCTCCAAAGCTCAAAGGCCGCCGCACGGCTCTGTTTGGTTCCTACGGATGGGGCGACGGCGAATGGATGCGCAACTGGGCGGCGGAGATGAAGGGATACGGCGCGAATCTAGTCGACGACGGACTGATCGTCAATGAGACTCCGGATGGCGCAAGCGCCGACGAATGTGTGGCGTACGGCAAGAAGATCGCCGCAGCTTAATGAGCCGCATATGTATAACTTTTATACATATTCTATATAGTACCTGTCAAATACCCACTCACAGATCCTCGCAACACGTCCGCTCAACGATCTGAGTACATCAGAGGGGGCCCCTCGCAACGAGGGGCCCCTGTTCTTACAGCTTGCTTATCGCCACTGGCGTCACGCCGGGCGGGATTGCGGAGCGGTATGTTTCGCCGTCCAGGCGCTCAGTCAGCTCGGCCTTGGCTCTCTTTATTATCTCCTGCGACTCCATGACGTCCGCGATCCCGCCGGCCATTACCTTTGCGGCCAGGATCATTCCCTTATGGCCGATGGAACTTCCGGCCTGCGAGACCAATTGCCAGGAGTGCTCAGGAGTGCCCAGCGCGTAACAGGCTGTGACAACCTGCCCTGTCGGAGCGATCCAGCTCACATCGCCGACGTCGGATGATCCTGACAACATGCGGTCAGGGTCTTCGAAGTAAAACGGCAGCGCGATGTCGCACATCGGCTTGTCCTTCAGCGCGTTGACGCACCGCTTCATGTCGTCTGGGTGCGCGTTGAGATAGCGTCCGATGTCGGACGAGGAGGACCCCGGAGATGTCTTTGCCATTTCCTCGGCGAACGCCAGCTCCTCTTGGGTATAGACCGGCATATCCAGCTCCTTCAGGTTGTCGTACAGCACCTTGGAGAGCGTCTTGTTCGGAACTACGTTGGCGCAGGCCTTGACGAACTGTATCTCGAGTTCGGTCTCAGTCATCATGGCCGCGCCCCGCGCCACCTTGTTGACGCGCTGGTAGATCTCCTCGACCTGCGACGTGCGGGGCGCCCTTATTAGGTACAGCACCTCCGCGTACGGCTGAACGACGTTGGGCGAGAATCCCCCGGAGTTGGTGATCGCGTAGTGTATTCGCGCCTCTTGGATGACGTGCTCGCGCAGAAAATTCACGCCCACGTTCATGAGCTCTGAGGCGTCCAGCGCGCTGCGGCCCTTGTCTGGAGCGGCGGCCGCGTGGGACGCCACGCCTTTGAATTTGTAGAGAATCTGGTAATTTGCCAGCATGCTCATGTCCAATACCGCGTTCACGGACATCGGATGCCACGCGAACGCGGCGTCCAGGCCGTCGAAGACCCCTGCCCTGGCCATGAAGGCCTTGCCAGATCCGCCCTCCTCGCCGGGACAGCCGAACAGCTTCAAAGTGCCCTGAAGTCCGCCGTTTTCCATGCGCTTCTTGACGGCTATGGCCGCTCCGACGGACGCTCCGGCGAAGAGGTTGTGGCCGCAGCCATGCCCGTTGCCTCCGGCGGCCGTCTCGCGCCTCTCAGTCGAGCCCGCCGCCTGGCTCATGCCTGAGAGCGCGTCGTACTCCGCGAGTATGCCGATCACAGGAGCGCCGCTTCCAAACTCGGCGCAAAAGGCGGTATCTATCCCCCCGGTCCCGCTCTCGACGTTAAATCCGTAATCCAGCATGACGCCCTTGAGCAGATCGGCGGAGCGGAACTCCTCGAAAGCCGTCTCGGCGTAGTCCCATATCTTATCGGAGACATCGATCATCACATCTTTGTTTTCGTCCAGATAACGGAACATCTCCCTCTTGTTCAACCTTGCCACCCCCGCTCCTCTGCGCGGACGGATTTTGAAACACGGCTCGATAAGGCGATCAGGACGACCGCCGCCGCGAGAAGCCCTCCCTGAAACGCCAAGTTCGGGCCGAAGCCGTATTGCAGCAGCAAATTCACGGTAATCGGCAGCAGGACGAAGTTCAGGACGGATATGAAGGAGAAGCCGACGGAGTAGTCGTTCAGCGCAGGCAGTTCATAATCCGGGTCGCATATCTTGAGCAGCATCAGGCCTGTCAGGAACACGCCCGTGCAGGTGCCGAAAATCGCCATACCGCGCTCGAACGGGCAGCTGTCAAAGAACTTGCGGCACAGGAACATCGTAAAAGAGTAGGTTATCACATAGCCTATCACGACCATGACCAGAATCGGCGCCATGTACTGCATTATCGCGCGCACCGGCATACTCGCTATCGCGGCGGTTATGGCGTAATCGGAGCAGACCCCGGCTATGCGGGACTTTGTCTTGTTGTCTATGAGGGTTCCAAGACCGACTCTCTGCATCACGAAGTTGACGACGAACATTACGAGAATGGAGTAGGCCCAGATGGGTATTTGCATCAGCCCCGGAATTTTATAGGTCTTGGCGGCGTTCATTATGATAAACGCGATACCGCAGCCAAGCAGAATGACTGACGTGTGAAACGAGATGGACTCTATCGACGAGTTATAGGTCGTCTCCAGGCCGAGGCTCTTCTGTTTGCCCGGGTCGCTCTGGAAGCCCTTGCCCATGTCGAGCGGTATGTCGCCCGGCTTCTTCAGTATCGCGGTCCTTCCCCGGCGCGCGGCGATGTTTATGGCCGCGATTCCGATTATCATTCCGCCGACGATCCCGAACGTCGCGGTAGTGGTCGTCACCCCCTGCGCCAGCTCCCAATACGGCAGATCGAGCCCCTTGTAAAAATTGCCTATCACGCCGGCGGTGCCGTGCCCGCCGGAAAAACCCTGAGACAGTTCGAATCCGAACGGAGCGTACAGGTCCAGATCAGGTTTGATCGTCATGAAAAACTCCCTGGCGCAGAGACCGATCAGCATCTGCGCCGTCAAGACGGCCAGCATCACCCCGAACATCTTGATGATGTTCGCCGACGTCCTGCCCGCCGAAACTCCGCCTCCGCCAAACTTCATCCCAAGCGGGACGCTCGCCACGACAGGGACGATCAGTATGCCGGGCAGCGCGGACCAGGTCGAAATCCACTCCTTCGGAAACGGAATCCCAGCCTCGCCCCATATAACCGGACCGACCAGCAAGCCGGCGAAACCGCCTATTACGGACGCTGGCAGGAAGAGCTTCCTGAACAGCGGGATCGCGCCCCTCAGGTATGCGCCTAAAAGCAATAGAGCGCTTAAAACGCAGAAGCAATACATGAGCTGAGTCAATTGTGTTGATGACATGTTGCACTCGCCTCCTCGTATATTTAACCCCGTGTCGGGGATATTTAGGACATATAAGGACTTAACATAAAACTATAGTATTATCGCTCGAAAAAAATGTTTTGCAATACTATTTATTGCAGTATTATCAAGCATTTCAGTCGGTAGTAATACTGAAATCTATTTATATCGCTCAATGGGAATCAATATAATTAAGTCTTTATATGTCTTTAATATCGGTTTGCGATATGCTGTTTTTTTGTTAATATAAAAGTGAGATGGGGGAGGGAATCTATCTGAGACCGTCAATTGGCATTATCACAGCGGAACGATCGATGGAGCTGATCCGAAAAGCGCACGGCGAGATGAGCCGCATGTGTGATGTGACGTATCTCCCGTATGTCTCCATGCGGAATTTGGCCGACGTATACGAAAAGAACGCGCACCGGTTCGACGGGCTGATCTTCAGCGGGAGGTTCCCGTACTCTTATATAGTGAGCCAGGTCGGCGGCATCCTCAAGCCTCACGATTACTTCGAGCTGACCGACAGGGACTACTACAGGGCGTTCGCCGGCATACTGTATAGATTTCCGGGAATAAGCGTCTCGCGAATTCTCATAGACAAGCCGTACTCAGCCGTGGATTTTGGCGACGTGTTTCGCGGAGACATCCCGATGTTCTTCGATCCCTTCGTGGAAAACGACGCCTCGAGCCTCGAAGCGGCGTATGAGAAGACCATGAGGCAGTCCGTCGCCCTGTGGCGCGAGAAAAAAATAGACCTGGTAGTGACTCGCCTCACCAATTTAGCGGAGATGCTCGGCGCGTCGGGCATACCGTTCGAGCTTTTGTTCCCGTCCGTCGCCTCGATGCTGGATGTGTGCGGTTCGCTGTTCAGTCTGATCCAGTCTCGCATGCTGACCGGCGCCATGGTCGCCTCGGGGATAGTCTCGTGGGCCGAACCTGCTGGGGCGGAGGAGAACAAGAATCTCCTGTCCCTGCTGAACAAGTTTAACGGAAAAAACGGCATGTCGCTCGTGATCAGGAGAAACGGCGGAATATTCGAGCTCACCACCTCGAACGAGACGCTTGAGGACATCACCTATGGATACACGGACTGCGTGCTCTCAAATTATCTCCAGAGCGAGCTCGGGGAAGGAGTCTGCGTAGGCTGGGGGCTTGGCATGGATATCGTCTCCTCGGGGCAGAACGCAATGAGGGCGTTCAGGGAGTCAATACGCAGCGCCAGGCATCACGCGTATCTCGTAAACGACATCGGGGATCAGATAGGCCCTATGGCTGGCGGAAAATCCGTCACGATGTCTGGCGTCACCAGCGCAGGCATCGAGGAGACCGGGCGCAGGCTGGGCATATCCCCCGCCAACCTGCAAAAAATTATCAGCCTTCAGGAGCATCGTGGCATCAAAACCTTCAGCAGCGCCGACCTCGCGTTCTACCTCAACATCACCGCGCGCAGCGCGGGTCGCATACTCTCTCGCCTGGCCGAGAACGGATGGGCCAGCGTAGTGCGGCGCGACCAGCCTAACGCAAAGGGACGTCCATATAAAATATACGACGTGGATTGCGAAAAACTGGGGCAGGGCTGAGGAGCGCTGGAATTTTAATCCGCACACACGGCGTCCTCCCTGCCGAGTGGATTGGAGATTCGAGCCCGACGTCTCCTCCGGCTGTTCTTTTGGAAAAAAACAACAGCGATGGATAATTATGTGGTACTATAGATTTGTGAAAGCAGGTCGCGTCAGATGGTTTGTAAAAAAGATGATAATATGCCTGACTGGAAGCGAGGCTGTAATATATGTTCAAGTTCTTATCAGGTCTGTTCAGCCGGGATATTGGTATAGATCTGGGCAGCGCTAATACCGTGGTTTATGTTAAAGGACGCGGCGTGGTGATCGATGAGCCTTCTGTCTTAGCCGTTCGCAAGGTGGGAAATAAAGGCCGCAAAGAGGTAATCGCCTTTGGCCATCCCGCAAAGAGGATGATCGGCAAGACCCCGGTGGGCATAGAGACCATACGGCCGCTGCAGCACGGAGTCATAGCCGACTTCGACATGACCGAGCAGATGGTCGGTCATTATATGACGGCGGCCAACCAGGGACGCCGGCTGATGGCCCATCCCCGAGTCGCGATATGTGTGCCGGCGTGCGTCACCGAGGTCGAGAAGCGGGCCGTCGTGGACGCGACCCTCGGCGCGGGGGCGAGGGAGGCGTTTGTGGTCGAGGAGCCCCTGGCCGCGGCGCTCGGCACCGGACTGCCCATCAACGAGCCGCGCGGCAACATGGTGGTCGACATTGGAGGCGGCACAAGCGAGGTTGCTGTCCTTTCGCTCGGCGGCGTGGTGATAAGCAACTCCCTGCGCACCGCCGGGGATGATTTCGACACCGCCATAGTATCGATGCTGAGGCAGAATTACACGCTTTCGATCGGCGAGAGCACGGCGGAGGAGGTTAAGATCAGCATCGGGTCCGTGATATCCCTCGAGGAGGAGCTCGAGATGGAGGTCAAGGGACGCGATCTCATGGATGGGCTTCCCAAGGTCGTAAGAGTGACATCCAACGAGGTTCGGGAGGCCATCGAGCCCTTCATCTGCCGTATCGAGGACATGCTTCGCTATGCGGTGGAACAGACTCCGCCCGAGCTGGTAAAGGACATAGTGGATCAGGGGCTGGTGCTGACCGGAGGCAGCGCGCTCCTGAGAGGGCTGAACGTTCGTCTTTCCGATGTCATGAACGTTCCCGTTCATATGGCGGAGCAGCCGCTTTTCTCGGTGGCGTTGGGCCTGGGAAAGCTGCTCGAGACCGTGGATCGCGGTGATAAGATATCCGTCACCATCGATCACTCGACAGTGTAGCGTGAGAGCAGGGGAGGCGATCCTCCCGAATGGCGGGCAAACTCAATTCCATTCTGGTAAACTCGCTTGTGGCGCTCTTCTGCGGCCTTATGACGTTGTGGGTGTCGTACGCGTTTCCGGTTGCCGTGAGGTCGATGGCGGACAAAGTAGGGGCCGCCTTGTCATACCCAGAGATGCCGGCACAGGAGCTTCGAGCCCTGGTGCAGACCATCGGAAACTGGGTGATGGAACGAAAGAGCCTCCAGGACAGAAACAGGGAGCTTGAGATAGAAAACCTCGCACTGCGCGCCGCTTTGCATGACGCGGCGCTTCCCCGCCCGGCGTCCGCGGCCGATATGATCGGCGCAAGGGTGACGCTGAGATACCCGGAAGCGTGGTGGAAGGAGGTTCGCATCAACATGGGATCCTCCCAAGGCGTCAAGGTTGGGGCGCCTGTGCTCTCGGACGGATATATGATCGGGAAGGTCGCCATGGTTGGCGAGGATTATTCGTGGGTGGAGCTCATCACATCGGCCTCGTTTTTGTTGGCGGCGGTCGTGAACGAGACGTGGGACCTGGGCGTGATAAACGGCGATGACAGGGGAAATATCTGGCTCCTCTACATGCCGCCGGAGAGGGAGTTCAAGCGTGGGATGATGGTCTCGACCGCGATGGTTGGGGATTATCTGCCGCCGGGAATACCCATAGGCAGGATATGGGGAAACGGCGAGACGAGAGATGGCTTCACGCCGCAGAGCGTGGTCTCAGGCGCGCATCTGACGCAGCTCTACAATCTGCAGGTGCTCTTGGTCTTCGGCGAGACGGAAGCCGGCGGAGCGCGGAATTGATCGTGTCAGTCGCCGCCTGGCTGCTGCAGGACCTGCTTCAGGTCCTGACTATGGGCTTCATGCTGGTGCCGGAATTTTTCATGCTCGTGGTCGTCTACATGACGATATCGGGCCCGCTCGACGAGGGGCGGATATCGTTTTGGCTGTGGTTTGCCTTTGCCGGAGGAGTCCTGTGGGATCTTAGATGGGCGGCCGTTCCTGGTATGAGCGGACTGATAAACGTTGCGGCGGTCGCCACGGTTTTCTGGGTGTGGAACAGGACGCCGGCCGGGGGGAGGAGCGCCGTGCTCTTTGCCGGGCTTGCTGGCGGGATTCACTTTCTGTCGGGCATCGCGCACTACTTCTCGTGGGCCGTGCCCAGCCAGGCCGCCACGAGGATGTTCCTGATCCAGCAGCTGATGTCGGTTCCGGCGCTGGTGCTGCTGTGTTTTGTTTATGCTGTGAGGGTCAGAGATCAGCATGTATAAGGCACTCGATCTCTTCGACATCGACCAGCGTCTGATATACGTCCGCAACATCTTCATATTCTCTCTGTCGCTGCTCATCATTGGCCTCGTGTACTTTCAGCTCGTGAAGGCCGACGAGTACGTCGAGCTCGCGTCGGGGAACAGGCTGAGAATGGTTCGCATCCTCCCGCCGAGGGGCAATATTTACGACGCGAGCGGGGTTCCTCTGGCCGTCAACGTGAGGACGTTCGATATAAAAGGTTATCCGATGGATCTCCGCAAGGAAGAGGATTTTGAAAGGATTTCGTCGCTGTTTGTCCGTCATGGAATCCCAATGACGCCGAACGGCTTGAAGGAGAGCGTCGAGAAACAGTACGTGGCGCCGTACAGGGCGGTTTCGGTAGCGACAAACCTGACTCTGGCCCAGATCGCCGATCTCGTCATGGATTCCGACTTCTCCGAGGCCCTCTTCCCCTCCCCTGTTTGGCGCAGAATCTACCCCGGAGGGGCGCTGGTAGCTCACGTCATCGGCTACGTCGGAGAGATAACGCGGGACGAGCTGGAGGACCAGAGAGACCTCTACTACCAGGCCGGAGACATCATAGGGAAAAACGGCGTCGAGGCCATGTACGAGGAGGACCTGCGCGGCGTCGTGGGCGATCAGGTCGTGGAGGTCGATTCGCGCGGGCGAAGGCTGAGGGACGTAAACTATAACGATCCTCAGAAGGGCGAAGATGTCAGACTGACGCTCGACCTCGCCGCGCAGAGGGAGGCGGCCAGGCTGATGGAGGGCAGGCGCGGCGCGATTGTGGCGATGGACGTAAACGACGGTTCCGTGCTCGCGTTTCTGTCGTCTCCGACATTCGACCCCAACCCGCTCACATGGGGGATATCATCGAAGGAGTGGGACGCGCTGAGGGAGGACAAGGACAAGCCCATGATGAACCGGGTCATAGGCGGCGCTTACCCGCCGGGATCGACCTTCAAGGTTGTCACGGCATCTGCGGTCCTGATGGAGAAGGTCGCGAACACCCGTTCGACGGTGTTCTGCCCGGGAAATTTTCAGCTCGGCCCCCAGACGTTTCGCTGCTGGAGGCGGAGCGGCCACGGAACGGAGTCGCTGCTGGGAGCGTTTCGTGACTCGTGCGACGTATACTTCTATCAGATGAGCCTGAAAGTCGGAATAGACAAGCTGACCGAGTGGGGGCAGGAGCTCGGGGTGGGCGAACGCACGGGAATAGATCTGCCTGGCGAGTCAAGGGGAGTTCGGGCCGGCAGGGAGTGGAAGAGGTCGAGGTTTGGGGAATCATGGTACCAGGGGGACACTGTGAATTACTCGATAGGCCAGGGGTTTCTGCTGATGACGCCGATGCAGCTGGCCCGCGTGTTCGCGGTATTCGCGAATGGCGGCCGTCTCGTGACTCCCAGGCTCAACACCGACAAGACCCCCGAGTCGAAGAAGGTCGGCGTTTCACGCGAGAACGTCGATTTCATCAACAAAAGTCTCCGCGAGGTCGTCGAAAGGGGCACCGGCAGGGCCGCCGGCGGTTATGGCGCGGCGGTAGCCGGCAAAACCGGCACAGCGCAGAACCCTCATGGGGACGATCACGCGTGGTTTGTCGGCTACGCGCCGGCATCCAACCCCAGATACGTGGCTGCTGTTCTAGTCGAGGGCGGAGGCTCGGGATCATCGACCGCCGGTCCTCTCGCCGCTCAGATGTTGTCATATCTGCTGGAGCATGACTAATCACTGATCGATCATTTATGATATATTTATCGTGATGTTGAATCATAATTTGTTTAAGGGGGCGGCGTTTTGATAAAGATCAAGGGTACGGCCGATTCCATGATGAGGTGCATCATCCCCGAGGACATGCCTTCCGATGAGATGCCCGCCGCGCTGTGCGACGTCAGGATCAGAGGACAACATATACTTGAGGGCGCCGAGATCATCCTGGATTTAGGGGCGAGAAAACTTGACGAGAAACTCGTGTCCTCGATCATGACGGATTTCGTGTGGTCCTCTGGGGCTCAGGTTGTGGCGTGGATTACGTATGACGCGGCATCTCAGGGCAACTTGAAGAGGATCGGGCTTTCTACATCCGAACCGGTCCCTTCATACGCGAAATCGCAGGGCATAAGGCCGTCGCTCGTGTTGGAGAGGTCACTCCGCAGCGGACAACGCGTCGAGCACCGCGGGGATGTGGTGATCGACGGACATGTCAACGACGGCGCCGAGGTGTTGTCGTCCGGCAACATTACGATTCTCGGGCGTCTGAGCGGCCTTGTGCACGCCGGATATGAGGGCGACGAGAGCGCGATAGTCATAGCCAGATCAATGGAGGCCATGCAGGTGCGCATAGGCGGCAGAATAGGTTCCCTCGAGCGAGGAGCGCAGTGGTGGGGCAAGATGGTCACCGTGCGCGTGGACGAGGGTTCTGTGCTGATAGATTATTGGCCCGCATTGAAGGGCGAAAGAGGAGAAGACTTCGCCCAGTTGGAGTCGTCATGATGGAACGGCTGATTGAATCGGCAGGACGACACTCAGCCGTTTTAAATGATGCCTCCGTCAGGGTTTTATTCCGATTTGAAGTCAACAGTTATTTTCTGTTTTATCGAGGAGGAGTTTAAATGGAGTCGCGAGTGATCGTAGTGACCTCTGGCAAGGGAGGTGTGGGAAAGACGACGACGACGGCGAACCTCGCCGCGGCGCTTGCTCGCATGGGAAAAAAGGTCGTCGCGATAGACGGGGATGTTGGGCTCAGGAATCTCGACGTTATAATGGGACTCGAGAATCGCATTGTCTATACTCTGATAGACGCGATCGATGGGGCTTGCCGTCTCAAACAGGCGCTGATCAAGGACAAGAGGATCGAAAACCTCTCCATGATCCCGACCGCGCAGAGCAAGACGAAGGATGCCGTGACTGCCGATCAGATGATAAAGGTCTGCGACGAGCTGAGAGCCGACTTCGATTACATCCTCGTGGACAGTCCGGCGGGCATCGAGGCCGGTTTTAAAAACGCGGCGGCCGGGGCCGACGAGGCCTTGGTCGTCACGACGCCCGAGGTGTCGGCCGTAAGGGACGCCGACAGGATAATAGGCCTTCTGGAGTCGATGGAGAAGTCCCCGATACGCCTGATAGTGAACAGGATAAAGCCTCACATGGTGAAGAAGGGCGATATGCTCGGGGTCTCCGACGTGCTGGATATACTGGCGATCGACCTGATCGGAATGGTGCCCGACGACGAAAGCGTGGTCAGGAGCGCAAACACGGGAGAGCCGCTGACGATGTCCAGCGATTCCCCGGCAGCGCGGGCTTTCAAGAACATAGCTTCGAGGCTGGTTGGCAACGACGTCCCGTTCATGTCATTGGAATCGGCTGACGCTAGTGGCGGTCTGTTAGGCAAGCTGAAGCGGGCCTTAGGTCTGTAGGATGAGGGGAGAAGGATGATGAGCCTGTTTTCGAGATTTTTCGGCAAAGAAGAGGGTTCCGGAAAGACCGCAAAGGACAGAATAATCATGGTTCTGATGCAGGACCGCGCCGACATCTCCCCGGAGTTGATGGAGAATATGAAGCGTGACATAATAGCGGTCATAAAGAACTATGTGGATATAGACGAGGAACGCATCGAGCTGGATCTCGAAAAGGAGAACACATCAGTCGCTCTGGTGGCTAACATTCCGGTGCTGACAGTTCGCAGACGCAAGAGGAGAGTTTAGTACGAAATGGTGTTTGAATCAACTTACGGTTGGGGCGAGATTCGCATGGGACTCGATCGGATCATGCTGACCGCCGTTTTGTGTCTGTTCGCGCTGGGCCTCATATCCATATTCAGCGCTGGCGTCGGAGTCATGTCGTCGAACGCGACGAACGTTTTGAAACAGGCCGTCTGGGGGGTCTTCAGCGCCGTAGTGTACGTCGTCATCCTGCGAATCGGATATCAGAACTTCGTGCGCGCAGGCTACTGGATTTATGGCGGCAGCATCGTGATGCTCGTGGTGCTCTTGCTGACTGGTTCTGCGTCGCGCGGTGCCGTCAGCTGGTTTCGCATCGGTTCGGTCGGGTTTCAGCCGTCGGAGCTCGGAAAGGTCGCGCTCATTCTCGCGATGTCGCGCTTCTGCTCGCGTTACCCTCCAGACACGCTGAAAAGGCTTGTGATCTCCCTTCTCATTACAGGAGTGAGCGTCGGTTTGATATTGCTGCAGCCAGATCTTGGCAGCTCGCTCGTCTACTGCGCCATAATATTCGCCATTCTCACGGTGGCGGGAGCGCCGGGCAAGTATCTCGGAGGACTCGTGCTGGCGGGGGTGTTTGCCGTGCCTTTTTTCTGGCAGACACTGAAGGAGTATCAGAGACTCCGCCTCAAGGTATTCCTCGATCCCTACATCGATCCTCAGGGCGCGGGCTACAATGTCATTCAATCGAGGATAGCCGTGGGATCGGGCGGGCTTTGGGGGAAGGGGTTTCTTCGCGGAACCCAGGGGCGGCTGCACTTTCTTCCGGAGCCGCATACGGATTTTATATTCAGCGTCTATGCGGAGGAATTTGGCTTTATCGGAGCGGTGATCGTCATCGTTCTCTTTTCCGTCCTCTTCTGGCGGATACTTCGCGCCGCGTTTCGCACGAAGGACATCAGGGCAAAGCTGATCTGCGTCGGCGTAGTGGCTTGGACGTGGTTTCAGGTGATGGAGAGCGTCGCGATGAGCATGGGATTGGCTCCGATAACTGGCCTTCCCTTACCCTTGTTCAGCTACGGGGGAAGCTCCCTCCTGATGACAGCCGTGGGGCTTGCGCTCGCGCAGAGCGTGGCCATTTCTCCGGTGCGCGGAAAATTGACCATGGTCGTGTCCCAATGACGCCCCGCGGCAAGACAAGATGAAAAGGGAGATTCCCGCCGGCTATTGGTCATTGCTGTCCATGGTCAAGCGCCCCGGAAGATACTCCGGCGGCGAGTGGGGCAGCATGGCGATCGAGGACGACGGCCGGGATGAAAAGAAGGTCCGCATCTGCCTGGCCTTCCCGGACGTGTACGAGGTGGGCATGAGCTACCTCGGGTTTCAAATACTGTACTCGCTGATCGGGACGCTCGGCTACGCGCGGGCGGAACGCGCTTACTGTCCGTGGATCGACATGGAGGCCGCGATGAGGGAAGCCGGTCTGCCTCTTTGCTCGCTCGAGACGGGCCGTCCTCTGTGTGACTTCGACGCCGTCGGATTTACCCTCCAGTACGAGCTGTGCAGCACGAACATCTTGACTATGCTGGACCTGGGACGCGTGCCTATCCGATCGTCAGAGCGGGGGGATGCCGACCCCATCGTGATCGGCGGAGGGTGCGGCGCGCTTGCCCCTGCCCCGCTCGAAATTTTCTTCGACGCGTTTTGCATTGGCGACGGGGAGGACTCGACGCCGGAAATTCTGACCGCTCTGCTCGAGACCAGGGGACGGCCCAGGTATGAGAGGCTGCTGGCGGTGTCCGCAGTCCGAGGGGTTTACGTCCCGGGACTGAGCGCTGTTCCGGCGCGGCGCAGGATCGTGGAAAATTTGGACGAAGGCTTTCTCCACAGGACCATGATAGTCCCGAATATGGGCGTGATTCACGACAGGGCTGTCGTTCAGGTGCAGCGGGGCTGCACTAGGGGATGCCGTTTCTGCCAGGCCGGAATCATAGACAGGCCGGTGCGCGAACGCGGTTTGGAGTCCGTGGCGCGGCAGATAGAGGACCTCCTGAGCTTCACCGGATGGGAGGAGGTCGGTCTCCTTTCTCTGTCAACGTGTGCCTGGACGCCGCTCGCCGGTCTGCTCGAATACATTGCTCCGCTCCTGGACCGGAATGGTATAAAGCTGAGCCTTCCCAGTCTCAGGATGGATTCGTTTTCGATCGAACTCGCGGCTAAACTAGAGGAGATGAGGCGCGGAGGCCTGACCTTCGCTCCGGAGGCCGGAAGCGGCAGGCTGCGCGCCGTGATCAACAAGAGCGTCACTGAACATGATATCGAGTCCGCCCTGGACGCCGTGTTCGAACACGGATGGGACAGGGTGAAGCTGTACTTCATGATGGGCCTTCCCACCGAGACATTTCAGGACCTGGACGGGATAGCGGATATAGCCTTTGAAGCCGCGGCCGCTGCGAGGCGGCATAAGCGGCGCGGCAACATCTCAGTCTCGCTCGCCGGGTTTGTCCCCAAGGCTCACACTCCGTTTCAATGGGAGGCGCAGATATCGAGGGACGAGCTTAGGGAGCGGGGCCGGTATGTAAAGGGCAGAGTTCGGAACGGCAGGATCTCGCTGTCCTATCACGAGCCGAATCAGACGTTTCTGGAGGGAGTGTACGCCAGGGGGGATGGGAGGCTGGGGGAGGCCACTCTGGAGGCCTGGCGCAGAGGCGCGCGGTTTGACGGCTGGACGGAGTGTTTCAACGCGAACCTCTGGACGGAGGTGTTCAGCGATTTGGACATCGATCCCGACTGGTATGCGTCGAGGCCTCGCGAGATCGACGAGCCGCTGCCGTGGGACATGATCGACGTCGGAGTGACGAAGAAATTCCTCGCTTCCGAGAGGGCCGCTGCGCTCCGCGGCGAGACGACGGACGACTGCCGTCACGCCGGCTGCAACGGGTGCGGATGGCAGGGATGCGCGGAAGCGTGCCGAAATGCGCTGGGTTAAATCTTCGCGCCGAGGCGGGTTTTTGTCCCCTCGCCTGGCCGCGATCGCGGCAATGAGGTTCTGAATGTCCAGGATAAGGATACACTTTTCTAAAACGGGATACGCGTGTTTCATATCCCACATCGATCTTCCGATGCTCTTCGGGCGCGCCGCGCGCCGCGCCGGTCTCGCCACGGAGTTCACTCAGGGTTTTTCACCCCATCCAAAGCTCGCGCTTGGCCCTCCTCTGCCTGTGGGCGTCTCCGCCCTCAGGGAACCGGCAGAGTTCTGGTTCTCGCTGTGGAACGATGATCTGTCGGAACGCTGGAGGCTGAATCTGCCGGACGGCATCGATATTATCGGCGCGTGCGAGACGGACGGGCCGTCGCTCAACAAGCTCTGTTCGGCGGCCGAGTATCTGATAAGGCCGGTTTGCGGCGCGAGCCCCCGGGAGATCGCGGATGTCCTGGGGCCGCTGCTCGAAGGGCACGGCGCCCTGTACGACATCTCGGAGCGGGACGGCGGCCTGTCGGTCTCGTCTGGAGATCTCGAACGGAGCGGGGTATCGTTCATGGTGAAGGGGCTGGTATCATCGGGGGTCAAACCCGGCTGGCGCGGGCTCAGACTATCGAGGATGGCGGTCGGCGGCTGGAGCGCGGAGGAACACAGGGTCATACCTTTGACGGAGGTCTTTTGGCATGAGCAGAAGTGATAAAAACAGCGAGATGAAGCTGATAGTGAACGTGGCCGATCCAGAGGAGATGAGGATCGCCATCCTGGACGAACGCGGAAGGCTGGATAACCTGTATATCGAGCGGATGCTCGAGAGGCAGAGGGCAGGGGAGATCTACAAGGCGAGGGTGGACAGCGTGCTTCCGGGAATGAACGCCGCATTCCTCAGCCTCGGTGACGGAAGAAACGGTTTTTTGTATTTGAACGACGTCAGGGACATGACGGTCAAACCGGGGATGGACATGGTGGTGCAGGTGCTGAAGACACCTAGAAGGGGCAAGGGCGCCAGGGTCTCTCCCCGAGTGTCGCTCGCCGGACGCTATCTAGTGCTGGTCCCCTATAACAACGACGTCGGCGTGTCAAAGAGGATAGAAAACGACGACGAGAGAGCCCGTCTCAGGAGCCTCGCGCGGCGCTTGCGGCCCGATGGATTTGGAATAATAGTGCGGACGGTGGCGGAGTTTTGCGACGAGGAGAGCCTGGCGCGCGATGTGAACGAGTTGATGGAGAACTGGGCGGAGGTTGAGAGGAAGGCAAAGAAGAACAGCGCGCCGTGCCTTTTGAACAGGGACATAGGGCTGGTGGAGAGAATACTGCGCGACGAACTCACTGACAGCATTGGGGAGATAGTGGTGGACTCCTCAGACGAATATGATAACATTTCGTCGTTCCTGCAGAGACTGACGGACGACCTCAAGCCCGAGCTCACCCTCTACAAGGGGAGCCTGCCGATATTTGACGTCTACGGAGTCGAGCGAGCCATAGAGGATCTGCATGACCGCAAGGTGTGGCTCCCCAGCGGAGCGTACCTCGTCATAGATCAGACGGAGGCCCTGACTGTGATAGACGTGAACACCGGCAAGTTCATCGGGTCGAAGGACCTCCAGGATACCGTCTTTCACACCAACTCGGAGGCGGCGGAGGAGATTGCCAGACAGCTCCGGCTGAGGGCCATCGGGGGCATCGTGGTGATCGACTTCATAGACATGGAGAGCCAGGAGTACAGAGAAAAGCTCGTCGAACAGCTCCAGGAACTGTTTCGCGGGGACAGGTGCAAGGCCAGGGTTTACGGGGTGACCGCGCTGGGGCTCGTCGAGATCACGCGCAAGCGGGCCAGGCTCGACATGCGCTCTGTCATGAGCCGGGGCTGTCCGTTCTGCGGCGGTCTGGGCTGGGTCGACAAGGAGGAAACCGTGGCGATGAAGGTGAAGCGATTCCTCCGCAAGGCGGTGCTCGGCTCGCACTCGGAGGCTTTCGTCGTCGAACTGCATACGACCATAGCGCGGTATATCGCGGAGACATACCTCTCATCCTGGGAGGAGGAATTCGACAGGAGGTTCTACCTCGTCGAGTGTCCGGACTTTGGGTGGGACAAGTTCAGAATAGACTTTCAGGGCACCCTGACGCGAATCGTGCACCGCGTCGAACTCATGGAGCGCCGAGAGGATCGCGTAGTTGTACATAGCACGACTTCAGCTTAAGGATTTCAAGAGTTTCGGCGGGTCTCACGATCTGAGGCTCGAACATGGCATGACGGCCATTGTAGGCCCAAACGGCAGCGGGAAGAGCAATCTGCTCGACGCGCTGAGATGGGTGCTGGGCGATACCCACGCGACAAAGCTCAGAATAACGAATCAAGGAGGGCTCATATTCCACGGCTCGTCATCCCGGCCGCCGGCGGCGGAGGCTGAGGTCTCCGTGCAGCTGAAGGAGGACATGAGGCTCTGCACGATAAAAAGGCGCGTGTCCGACTCCGGCGCCGTAGTCACAGTCGACGGTTCGCGCGTGACGCTGTCCGATCTCGACGAGGTGAAGCGCAGGTGGCAGCTTGCGGGCGACAGGTTCGCCTTCATAGGGCAGGGAGACGTGGCGGACGTCATCCAGCAGCGCCCGACCGGCCGCAGGGTCCTGCTTGAATCCCTGTTCGGCATAGACGAGTACCGGAAGAAACGCGCCGACGCCGCGGAGAGGCTCAGGGAGGCCGGGGAGGAGTACAACAGACTGCGGATATTCCTCGCCGAGTTATCGGCGAGACGGAGTGAGATCGCTCCCGAGGTCGAGAGGGCATCCGCGGCGAGGGAGATACTCGACCTGCTCGACCAGGACAGAAAACTGCTCTACTGGACGAGGCGCGCCGCGTGCGAGAGAACCCTTGCCAGCGCGGCGAGCGAGAGGGACGCGCTGGAGAGCGCGCTGAGGAGGCGTGAGCGGTGGAAGGGGCTCTGGGAGAGGGGTCTGGCGTTCCTGGAGGGGAACATCGCCGAGCTGTCACAGACGAGGCAGACGCAGGTTCGAGAACTGGAGGTCACCAAGACCAACCTGTCAAACATAACCAGGACGGCCTACGGACACGGGGCCGCGCTTACGTCATCGCGCCGCAGGATGTCGCAGATCGCTGAGGAACGGGTGGGGCTGGCGGAAAAGCTCGAATCGTTGAAGGCCGAGAGCGATAGGCTGAACAAGGAGGCCAGAAAGGGTTCCAGAGAGCTCGAAGGGCTTCGAAAAAAACTGGCCGAGGTTGAGGAGAGCTGCAGGATACAGGAGGAATCGGCGAAGCTCGCACGCGAGGCCAGAGAGCGGGCAAACCGTGAGCGCGGCGAGATCGACGGGGAGATGGCGACCTTGAAGGGGCGGATGAAATCGCTCGGACTGGCCTTGAGGGATGCCCGCGGCGGGGCCGCTGACAGCCCTGACCAGGCGGATGAATCGATGAGGGCGATAAAGCTGGAGATGGATGAGCTGGAGCGCCGCAATGCAGAGCTTCTCGACGCGCAGGAGGACGAGGCTTCGCGCTATCGCGACGTGTACGCGAATCTCCAAAGGACATCTGCCGATCTTCAAAGGGCCAGAAAGGAGTCGTTCAAGGCAAACGGACGGCTCTCAGGGCTTCAGGATCAAGCTCAGACGGAAATGTATCCCAGCCAGGTTCAGCACATCCTGTCGGCGGCGAAACTCGGCCGGCTTGACGCGCGTCCCTGCGCGGTGATCGACGCGTTCACGTGTCCGGTCGAGCTTGCGGCCGCGGTGGAGGCCTTTCTGGGCGGCAGGCAGTTCTGGCTGCTTCTCGACACGATGGACGAGGTTGGGGTCTGCATCGAAGCGCTCAAGAAGAAAGCTATGGGGAGGGCGACATTTCTCCCCCTCGAACGAAGCCGCCCGAGACAGCGCGACGCCTCCGGCAGACTGCCGAGGGAGGGGATCGTCGGATGGGCGATGGACTTGATCAAAACCGACGGCCACTGGCGAGCGTGCATAGAGCACATCATGGGCGATCTCCTGATAGCGGAGGATTACAGGACGGGGCAGGCGCTCGTGCGCGGCGGATTCAGGTGTCCCGTCGCGACACTGGACGGCGAGGTATTTCAGCCCGGCGGCGCTATATCCGGTGGACGCGCTCAAAAGCCTGGAAGGGCGATAGAGATAAAGTCCGAGATATCGAGGTTGGAGGCGGATGCGGAGACCGCCCGCCGCCTCGTGGACACCCTCACGTTGGAGTTCTCCAAGCTCGAGGAAGAGGAGGCCCTGGCCTCGGCCAAGAAGGAGTCCATCTCGGCGGAGATCAGGGCGCTGTCGTCTAAGCGCAGCGAGCTCGACTCCCGGAGGGAGGAGATCGTAAAGCGCAGGGCCCGCCTCAAGAGCGAACTCGAATCCATTGCCGCCTCTCTGAAGGAGGGGGCCCGTGTATATGCCGACCTTGCCCGCAGGAGGAGAGAGCTCCGTTCGGTTGCGCCCGAAAACGCCGGAGAGGTCGATATCGGCTTGATGAAGGAGACAGAGCGTCTCAAGAGCGGCGTAGCCGTCGCCGAGGAGAAGGGAAGATCGTCCTTTGTCATCTTGGAGAGGGTCATGTCGGAGATAAGGCAGACCGAAAAGGCCATGGCGGACCTGGACGAGGAGATGTCGTCGTGCGAGCAGGACGCGATGACCAACACGGCAAGCCTCAGAAGGCTTGCCGCGCGTTATGCGGAGGTCGCGGCCAGGAGGAGGTCGCTTGCGGGCGAGATGGCTGGATTCGTTGAAAGATACGAGGCGATCTCCGTCAGGCGTGATCGGAGGAGGGAGCGATTGGAGACGGCCAAGTCGGCCTGCCAGGCGGCGTCTTCGGATTTGACGGCCTGCGGCGTGAAGATTGCGGATTGCTCCAGGGAGAGGGGAGAGCTCATCCAGACATGGGAGGAACAATACCCATACGCCGGTCAGGAGAACACGTGCGGCGACAACCCCGATGATCTGAGGCGCTCGATCAGGGAGCGGGAGAGGAGCTTGAGGTCGCTCGGCGAGGTGGACATGGGCGTGCTCTCCGAGGACAGAAATTTGAAGGATCGCATGGCCTTCCTGGAGGACAATCTCGACGACGTCGACAAGAGCATGAAGGAGCTGGACAGGATCATATCCGATGCGGACAGACAGGCCCGGATTGTCTTCACCGAGGCGTTGGATGAGATAGACAAGAAGTTCAACTCGCTGTTTCAGCGCCTCTTCACCGGCGGCGACGCCAGGCTCGAGATGATAGAGGGCGAGTCGTTGTGGGACAGCGGCGTCGACGTGATCGCAAGACCACCCGGCAAGTATCCGGCCGGAATCGGGCAGTTGTCCGGAGGAGAGCAGTCCCTGTCGGCGATTGCCCTGCTCTTCGCGTCTCTCGAAGTGGCCCAGTGTCCCATAGCCGTCCTCGACGAAGTAGACGCGGCCCTGGATGAGGTGAACCTGCGGCGGTTCGCCGACCTCACGAGGGAGACGTCAAAGGAGCGGCAGATATTGGTGATGACTCACAGGCGCGTCACCATGGAACGGGCCGGCGTGCTCTACGGCGTGACCCTGGCCGAGCCGGGCCTCTCAAAGGTGATCGGCGTCCGGGTGGAGGATTGGGCATAAAACCCCCGCGTTCGGGAAACGAACGCATTGCTTTATAAAATGTCCCGGGAGACTTGAAGGATCTTCCGAGTCATGCCGCAAAAGGGTTGTGCCAGTTCGCTCGGGGAGCCAAGGAAAAACCAAAATCGGGAAATATCATATTGCGGTTTGCGATAAAATATGCTAAATTCAACGTTCAAATCGATCATGCGAGTGACAGCAATGCTTCGCGGCGTTCGATTCGTCTGCGTGTCAGCCGGCGCACTTGACGTTTAT
>JAISLO010000007.1 GCA_031290815.1 Synergistaceae bacterium
GACGACAAACACACAAACAATCACTGCCCTTGACCCCATTGACATGAATCTTTCGAGGCCGTCAAATTCAATTCTCTTCATTCGCACACTCCTAACAAGATATGATTTGCTTTTGGTAAATTCGGAACGCTGATTTTCGGTACACCCCTCATGAAAGGACGAGACCTCAGACCATCTTTGACTTAGGATTATACCACGTATGAATAATTGTCAGAAGTTTGGTGAGCCGGCCTTGGCTGAGTTATAATTATAATGTTCTATATCTATCGAGTACAGGGGGTATGTATTATGAAGCAGGTAGTTTCTCTACTCAACGAAGCGGGCGTGTTTTATCTCGCCACTGTCGAAAACAGACAGCCCAGGGTCCGGCCGTTTGGTTTCGTCATGGAGTATGACGGCAGAATATACTTCACGACAGGAAACAAGAAGAACGTTTACAAGCAGCTCCAGAAAAACCCAAAAATCGAGATATCGGCAATGCTGAAGAATGACAGATGGATCAGGGTGAATGGCGAAGCGGTCTTCGACGGGCTGGCCGATGCCAAGAAGAAGGCGTTCGAAATATACCCCGACTTCAGAAAACTGTATCAATCCCCAGACAATCCGGCCTTCGAGGTCTTCTATCTAAAGGAACCGACGGCGGTCATCTATGATTCGCCCGGCGAGGAACCGAAGAAGATATTGTAACAAACCGGGCAACGGCAGAGTCGGCATCCGTATGTTTTCCACCTGAGCTGGAGGAACGTGGGATCGAGGCTGTAATTCCTCCTCGCAGCAATCGTAAGAACCCAGGGAGCCTGTCGGACGCAGCAACGCTTGCACTGCATATTGGAGTTCATTCTTTCTTTTGTGATATATGACAAGAACAACGCGCCTTATGGACAAGGGGGGCGGAGGATGATAAAATCTCCAAGGTTCAAGGTTGCGTCCTTTAATCCGGCTCAGAGAGGCCGGAAAGGCGGCGGTGAATGTTTAATTCACTGTTAACAGCGGGGAATTTTCTGCCCTGTCGTCGTAGGACGGCAGGGTTTTTTTTGCCCTTGCGCGCCTTCGGACGCCGCGGTCTCAAACCGGAAAGGAGTGGTTTTCGTGAAGGAAAAGGCTCACATAATGGATGAGCAGGCGATGACCAGGGCGATGCACCGTATCTCTCACGAGATCATCGAGAGGAACAAGGGCACGTCGAACATCGCGCTCATCGGAATACAACGGAGGGGGGTCCCCATAGCCAGGCTGCTCGCGGAGCACATAGGGCAGGTTGAGAAAACGACCATCCAGGTCGGAACCCTCGACATCACCTTTTACCGCGACGACCTGTCGCTCTTGGCCGAACACCCCGTGCTGAACGGAACAGACATACCGTTCAACATAACCGACAGGGACATCGTGCTCGTTGACGACGTTCTATATACCGGCCGCACTACGAGGGCCGCGATGGACGCCATAATGGAGGTGGGCCGCGCCCGGACCATACAGCTCGCCGTGCTGATAGACAGGGGGCACAGGGAGCTGCCAATACGAGCCGACTTCGTCGGAAAGAACGTGCCGACGTCCAAGAGCGAGATGATAGCGGTCAGGATCGCGCCTTTCGACAGCGTGAACAACGTCGTGGTCATGGACCTGAGCGAAGGAGGCTAGCGCGATGCTGAGATCGAAGGACTTGCTGGGCCTCCGTGACACGAGCGCGGAGGAAATCCACGAGATACTGAACACGGCTGAGCTGATGAAGGTAGTCATCTCATCGAACAACAAGAAGACCCCGCACCTCCAGGGCCGGTCGATAATAACGGTGTTCTACGAGAACAGCACGCGCACGAGGATGTCGTTCGAGCTGGCGTGCAAGTACATGTCTGGCACGGCGTCCAGCGTGTCGGCGTCGGCCTCCAGCGTCGCGAAGGGAGAGACACTGATCGACACGGCCCGCACGCTGGACGTCATGGGGACGGACGTGATGATACTGCGTCACCCGATGTCCGGCGCGCCTCATCTCATGGCGAAGTTCGTCAAGGCGGCCGTGATAAACGCTGGCGACGGCATCAACGAACACCCGACTCAGGCGCTGCTGGACATGTTCACGATGAGGGAGAAGCTCGGGGGGATCAAGGGCCTTAGGGTCGCCATCGTAGGGGATATCACCCACAGCAGGGTGGCGCGGTCCAATATCTACGGCCTCACCAAGATGGGCGCAAGCGTCGTCGTCTCGGGCCCTCCCACCCTCCTGCCGCCGGATCTCGGCTCGCTCGGAGTGGACGTGACGGACAGGGTAGACGACGCGGTGAGGGGCGCGGACGTCGTAATGGCTCTTCGTATTCAGCTCGAACGCCAGAAGAAGGGGCTCTTTCCGTCGATCAGGGAATATCACAAATTCTTCGGACTGACGGAAGAAAGAACCGCCCTTGCCCGCAAGGGGGCGCTCGTCATGCACCCAGGGCCGGTCAACAGGGGCGTCGAGATAGCGACCGAGACGGCGGACTCGCCGGAGTCGGTGATAGACGAGCAGGTGACCAACGGAGTGGCGGTCCGCATGGCGCTGCTCTTCCTGTTGACGAGGCAGAAGCCCGAGGTTGGAGGTATAAGGATATGAACGGGAAAAACATTTATCTGATCAAGGGCGGGGATGTCTTCTCCGGCGGGGAGACGAAAAAACGAGACGTGCTGATCAGGGACGGCGTCATAGAGGCCATTGGAGAGGGGCTGGAGTGTCCGGAGGCTGAGGTCGTGGACGCGCCGGGGATGTGGATCGTTCCCGGACTGGTCGACATCCACTGTCACCTCCGCGAACCAGGGTTCGAGTACAAGGAGGACATAGCGAGCGGGTCCGCCGCGGCCGCCGCGGGCGGATTCACTACGGTCTGCTGCATGGCGAACACCGATCCGGTGAACGACAACGCCGTCGTCACGAGGTACATAAAAGAGAGGGCGCGCGAGGTCGGGATCGTCCGGGTGCGCCCGGTCGCGGCCCTGACGAAGGGGCTCCGCGGCGAGGAGCTGACGGAGGCGGGAGAACTCGCCGAGGCAGGAGCCGTCGCCCTCTCCGACGACGGACGGTCCGTTCGGAACGCTCACAGGATGAGGCTTGCCCTGAGCTACGCAAAGCGTTTCGGCCTGAGGGTGATATCTCACCCCGAGGACACGGACCTCGTGAACGAGGGGGTCATGAACGAGGGGTACTGGTCGACCGCGCTCGGCCTCCCCGGGATCACGAGGGCGGCGGAGGAGACCGTCATAGTCCGCGACATCATGCTCGCCGCCCTGGAGGACACGTGCATCCACATAGCTCACGTGTCGACCGCCGGAGGCGCCGAGATCATCCGCGAGGCGAAGCGCAGGGGCGTCCGCGTAACCTGCGAGACGGCGCCTCACTACATTTACGCCACCGACGAGATGGTGAAGGAGTACGACAGCAACACCAAGGTCAACCCTCCCCTTCGCACGGAAGCCGACAGAGCCGCCCTGATAGAGGCGCTGCTCGACGGGACGATAGACTGCATCGCTACCGATCACGCACCACACCACCTGGACGACAAGAGGGCGGAGTACGCGATCGCCTCGAACGGAATATCGGGGTTCGAGACGGCGTTCGCCATCTGCTGGACAGCCCTGGTCAAACCCGGACACATGACGCCAGAGACCCTTATAACCAAGATGACCTCAGCCCCGGCCGACATACTGGGGCTCGACGCCGGGAGGCTGGAACAGGGACTGGCGGCGGACCTGGCCGTGATAGACACCGGCGCGGAGTGGACGGTGGATCCGTCGAAGTTCGCCAGCAGGGGTAAGAACACGCCGTTCGCCGGGCACGTTCTGACGGGCCTGGTGAAGCGCACGTTCTGCGGCGGCAGGCCCGTGTACGCGGCAGACGAATGAAAGGGATAGACAGGCTGATCGAGGCGGTTCGAGCCTCCGGCAACCCCAGCGCGATCGGGCTCGACACGAGATATGAGTACATACCTGAGAATTTCGCGGTCCTGCACTCCGATGGAGGAAGGGCCGGCGCGATATACGAGTTCAACGCGCGCCTGCTGAGGGGGCTCAGGGACATCATCCCTTGCGTCAAGATACAGGCCGCTTACTACGAGATGCTCGGACCGGATGGGATGACCTGCATGGCCAGGACGATAGACGAGGCCCGCAGCCTCGACTATGTCGTCATCGTCGACGCGAAACGAGGCGACATAGGCGCGACGGCGGAGGCCTACTCAGCGGCGTACCTGGGGAAGGACGCCCCGTTCCGGGCCGATTTCCTGACGGTCAACCCTTATTTCGGGCTGGACGGCATCGAACCGTTCGTCCGCGATTGCGCCGAAAACGAGCGGGGAATATTCGTCCTGGTCAAGACCTCCAATCCATCCGGGCGCGAACTTCAGGACTTGACGCTCGCAGGCGGACGTCCCATGTACGAACTCCTGGCCGGCATGGTCTCAGAGTGGGGGAAGTCCCTCGTAGGAGACGAGGGGTACAGCTCCGTGGGGGCCGTCGTAGGAGCCACGTATCCCGTTCAGGGCGCGAACCTCAGAAAGATCATGCCGCGTACTTTCTTCCTGCTCCCAGGTTACGGGGCCCAGGGAGCGAAGGCCTCCGACATCGCTGGGTGCTTCGACGCATCCGGAGGCGGCGCGATCGTGGCCGCGTCGCGAAGCCTGATATGCGCGCACAAGAAGAAGGCCACAGACGACTTCGTACAGGCCGCGAGGGATGAGGCGCTGAACATGAGGGACCAGTTGTCCGGGGCGATAAGACATGCGCGGCCGGGCTGAGGACTTGCTCGCCGCCGTAAAATCATCCAGGACGCTCGCGCCCGGCGTGACGGAGATAGAACTCGAACTGCCGGGCGGAGTCGAGCCTCGCCCCGGACAATTTCTCCACATCTCGACGGGCGAGACGTTCTTGAGAAGGCCGTTCAGCATAGCCGGATTCGACAGATCCGCTGGAACCGTGAGGATCATCGTGCGCGACGTGGGCAGGGGAAGCCGGATAATCTCAGGCCTGCGCGCCGGAGACAGGGTCAGGGCGCTGGCGCCGCTCGGCAATTCTTTTCCCATGGACGAGATAACGGGTCTCCTGGAGGCCGGCTCGGGCGTCTGGCTCGTGGGCGGCGGGATTGGAATAGCGCCCCTGCTCTTCGCCGCGAGCGAGATCAGAGAAAAAGCTTTCAGGGTGGACAGTTTCATAGGATTCAGGGATAACCGAAGCGTGATCAAGGTCGAGGAATTCGAGGCGTGCGGGAACGTCTCGCTCTCCGTCGGCGGGCTGGTGACCGACGCCCTGGCACGGGCGATGGAGGGAGGCGTTCCGGGCCTCATACTCGCCTGCGGCCCGACTCCGATGCTTCGTGCGCTGAGGGAGATCTGCCTGGATCGAGGAATATCCGGTTATGTCTCGGCTGAGGAGCGCATGGGCTGCGGCATCGGGGCCTGTCTGGCGTGCGCCTGCCGGGCGAGCGATCGGGACGGCAGGGCGTACAGGAGGGTCTGCCGGGACGGTCCGGTATTTGGAATATCGGAGGTGATTCTGTGAGGACCGAGCTGTGCGGAATAGAAATGAAAAACCCGTTGATCGCGGCTTCCGGAACGTTCGGCTTTGGGCGCGAGTTTGACGAGCTTTATGACATCTCCTGCTGGGGCGCTGTTTCGGTGAAGGGGCTCACCCTGCGTCCACGCGCGGGGAACCCGCCGGCGAGGATAGCCGAGACGGCGTCGGGCATGTTGAACAGCATCGGCCTTCAGAATCCCGGCGTCGACGCGTTCATCCGCGACGAACTTCCCTGGCTCGTGAGCCGGGGGATCCCCGTCATAGCGAACGTGGCCGGATCGTCCGAGGATGAGTATGCCGAAGCGGTTCGAAGGCTCTCCGACGCGCCGGTCTCCATGATCGAGCTCAACATATCCTGTCCCAACGTAAAACACGGAGGCGTTCACTTCGGCACGTCGCCCGAGGCGGCGCGCGAGATAACGGCGAAGGCGAGGGCCTGTTGCAAACATCCCCTCATGGTGAAGCTGTCGCCCAACGTGAGTGACATCGCCGAGATAGCGAGGGCGGTTGAGGAGGCCGGAGCGGACGCCGTGAGCCTGATAAACACGATCACCGGCATGGCCATAGATGCTGTGAGCAGGCGGCCCGTTCTCGCCAACATAACGGGGGGCCTTTCCGGGCCGGCGATAAAACCCGTCGCGCTGCGGATGGTCTGGCAGGCGGCCTCTGCGGTCAAAATTCCGGTCGTTGGCATGGGAGGCATAACGACGGCCGACGATGTCGCGCAGTTCATGATAGCCGGCGCAAGCGCCGTCATGATAGGCTCTGCGAACATCGCGGATCCTATGGCCGGCCCGAGGATCATAGCCGGCTTTGAACGCCGCCTGAGGGAGCTTGGAGCGGACGCCCCCGGAGATCTGGTGAGCTCTCTCAGGACGGATAATCCCACGGACGACGGCCGCATGTGATATACTTCCACCGTTTATTCTGCCTTGACATGGAGGGATTGGCTTAAATGGAGCCCGTTAACGAAAAAGCCGCTGGGATACTAAAAAGATTGAACGTCCTGATGACGGGGCACTTCAGGCTGACGTCGGGATTGCACAGCGACAGATACATGCAGTGCGCCAAGCTGTTCGAAAACCCTGAGGAGAGCGCCGAGCTGTGTTACGACCTGTCGGGGAGGTTCTGCGACGTCGACTTGGTCGCCGGGCCAGCGATAGGGGGGATAATCATGGCCTACGAAGTCGCCCGCGCCCTCGGCGTCCGAAATATCTTCGCCGAACGAGAGAACGGCAAGATGACGCTGCGCCGCGGTTTCTTAGCGTCGCCTGGGGAGAGGGTTCTGGTAGTGGAGGACGTGGTCACGACCGGGGGATCGGTCGAGGAGGTAATCGGCCTGATGCGCGGGTTCGGCGCGGAGATCGTCGGAGTGGGCGCGATCGTCGACCGCTCAGGGGGGCGGGCGTCGTTCGGCGTTCCGTTTCACGCGCTGGTCGTCATGGAGGCGACCTCATGGAAGGAAGAGGAATGCCCGCTCTGCCGCGATGGAATCCCTCTGACGAAACCCGGAAGCCGCCCAATATGATCTGACCAGGCCCGGATAACGCCGATATTCCAAAACTATATCAAACTCCTTCGGATACGGAAAGCATGGGGACGCCTTGATCGACCGAGAGCTCCAGGAGCGACCGGTAGCCGGTCAAGGCCTTCTTCTTAGGCTCCGCCGACGACACGAAGATGCCCACGCCAACCACTTCGGCCCCGAACTCCCTCGCCATGAGAAACATCCCTGATGCGGTGCTCCCTCCACGCATAAAATCATCGACGATCAGAACCCTGCTGGATTGATCCAGAAGCCTCGTGCCCAGGTACATGGTCCTCACATCCCCGTTGCCGGTCGGAAAGTGGACTCCAACCGCCGGGCCGTCGCTGGGGCGGTTGCGAAAGCGGCATGCCGCGAGCGGCACGCCCAGCGCATACGCCGTAAAGAAGCCCACCGGAATGCCCTTCACCTCCGAGGTCATGACGACGGTCGGCGATTTGTCGCTGAAAAGCGAGGCCATGGCAAACCCAAGGAACGACGCCCAGCTTGGCTCGAACAGAATATCCGTGAAATAGACCAGTTCGCCTGGCAGCAGCCTCTCCGGCACCGAGAGGAGTTTCGCGAGCTCGCGGAGTTTCGACTCCATATACTCCTTCGACGGAGATGGAAGAAAATAAGCGCCGCCGCTCCTCCCCCTTTCGGTGACAACTCGGCCGACCCCCTCGCTCGACAGTGACTCGGATATCATCTCGATGTCGTCGCTGATCAGAGTCTTGGACACGCTGAAGCCCGAGGCCGTATCGGTGAGCGACATCGGCCGCGACGGACTCAACAACAACCTGGACGCAATGCGGATCAGGCGCTCAGTTCGCTTGCCCTTCATAGATAATCACTCCGTCCAAACCTCAGAAACGCAGATAGAATAGTCAAAGCAAAATTTAACCGCTCTGGAGAATGTCAGCCCTATGCGGACTTAAATCTTTACCGTTCGGCCCTCTTGAAAATGATACCGCTCCTGTCTCAGACCGCCTACAAAAACATGACCTTCTTCAGCCATTTGAAGCGTGACAGCGAGCCCTCCGAAAGACAGCGTCCGGACTTTGAATCGCCGCCGCGCCCGTAGAGCGCGAAACAGGCCGATCCGCTGCCGCAGAGACCCCACGCGAGCGCCCCGGAAGATTCGACGAAATCGTAGAGGGCGTTGTAACAATCTTCCTGTTCTTTGAAACATTGAATAAAATCGTTCGGAAGAAGGCCCGCCTTCCTTCCGCCAGAGAGTTTATCCAGGACATCCCTGGACTCGGCGCGCGACTCGGCCTCGCCGAGCAAGGCGCGATCTTTTATCCTGTCAAGGGATATATAAGCCTCCCTGGTGTCGCTGCTCCACTCCGGAAAAAAAAGCACAGGGCGCAGATCGAGGCTTTCTGGAATTTCATTCAGGACCTCCCCTGCGCCGCTGACAAACGCCAGATCAGCATCGCTGGCGAGAAAGGCCACATCCGCGCCAAGCGGCAGGATGCTTTCTGCATCCAAAACCGGCCCGCAGGTCTCGCCAAACCAGCGGAGTAAAGCCGCAGCGTTGCCGCTCCCAGCCCCCAAGCCGCTCCCGGCAGGCACATGCTTGAAGACGCGCATACTCAAATATGGAAACGCTTCCTCACCCCAGCGGCTGCGCAAGTATCGGCATCCTTTGATCAATATGTTCTCGCCGGGGATCTCCGCGCCAATCACGGACACGCTGTCGGCGTCCCCTCCCCGAGTTATCTCTATGGCCTCGGGCGACCTCATCCTCCAGTAAAGCGAATGAATATCATGAAGACCATCCCCCCGCCTTCCGAAGACTCGCAGGGTAAGATTCACCTTCATCGAACAAGGTATGAGAAAGAGCATCGAACAAGAAAGAGATGTCGGCCGCAAAAAACGTTAACGAGTTTTTTCGTCCTCTGGCAGGCCAGGCAGAAGCTTCAACTCCACTTCTTTTGTAAGGAGATCGGCATAGCTGAAGGAAACGGTGCTGTTTTGCGACTCTACGAAAAGAGTGAAGAGACTCGGATAAGCTTCCATTATGATGCCCTGACGAGCTTCCGCCTTCCTGCGGCCGTTCGCGGCGCGGTAGAAGACCCTGGAACCCCTGTACTGACTGACTTGCTCCCGTATAGCGCCCAAAGTGTCCGTCAAAGCAATCACTCCCAAGATTAAGTCATTTACGCAGTTACTATACCATATTTTGAGGTGAGATTCAAGTTATTTTCTTAATGTTAGGCATTATATGAAAACCTCAATTGCGTTTGCCTGATCTTCTCTCAGACATTTCACACTTGCGAGGCAGATCTGTTATAATAGATTTAATTAGGCTGCGCGTTGTACGGGATGCCAGCCGATGCATACAAATTCAGGAAGGGATTGATGTTTTTGATCGATGTTTTTGTAAAGATCTGCGCATCGCTCGTCGTGTTCCTTTGCGTATCGATGCCGCACACGAGCGCGGACGCCGCCGAAGAAAAGCCGACTCGTCCGGTGGCTGGGTTCGAGACGTCCATGGGAAATATCAAAATCGAACTGTTCTACGACTTGGCGCCGAAGACGTGCCGCAATTTCATGGACCTCGCGGAACGAAATTTTTACGACGGCGTGATCTTTCACAGGGTAATCGACGGTTTTATGATTCAGGGTGGGGACCCGACCGGTACAGGGACAGGCGGCCCGGGGTATAAAATACCGGATGAGTTTGGCGAAGGTCTGGGCCACGACTCCGCCGGAATACTCTCGATGGCGAACGCTGGCCCCAACACCGGCGGGTCGCAGTTCTTCATAACTCTCGCTCCGACGCCGTGGCTGGACGGCAAACACGCGATATTCGGCAAGGTCATAGAGGGAATGGACGTGGTCGAAGCCATCGGACACGTTCCGACCGGCCAAGGTGACAAGCCGATTCGCGAAGTGGTCATAAAGAAGGTCTCCATCTCCGGCGATCCCTCAGAGAAGAAGTAAGCGCCGGCGGATGCCGCGGCGGATCGAAGCGTAACTTGCGGCTGGTACACGTTTAAATGGCAGATGTAACGCGATCGCTTTGGAATTCTTAAAAAGACTTGGGCAACACTTGTTAAGATAGCGACGATCGCGTGAAAGACGGCAGACGAAGGGGTTCCGGCAGGCAAGAAACCGAAACTCCTCCGTCTTTTATTAACCTTTTATTAACTTGCGCATATGCGCTCGATTGTGCCGCCCAATAGGCTCCCTGTGTTCGTTCGAAACGGCTGTCTCAGTCTCAGGCAAAGGGATGGCGAGCCGGCGAACGAACGCAACGAATCGGCGGCCGACATGGATGTCGGCCCGAGCGAATCAGCTCAGGATAAAGCTGTTTGCGCGATCCGATTCGGGGCGTGCGTCGCCGGCTCGCCATCTCGGGTTTGTTATCTGAGACGACCCGATACTCATATTCATCAATCGATATACACCCTCGGAACCCTGGCGGTAAACATCACAGGAACCATAGCGGTAATGCCGCCGATCGCTTCGGCGTATTCCTCTATCGTTATGGATTCGCCGCCCTGGCGTCCTATGAGGACCACCTCGTCGCCCGGTTTGGCCTCCGGGACATCCGATATATTTACTATGCACTGGTCCATGCAGATGCGCCCTATAATCCGGCAGCGCTTGCCGTGAATGAGCACGTCGCCCTTGTTCGAGAGGCTGCGGCTGTACCCGTCGGCGTATCCTATGGGGAGGACCGCGGTTACAGTCGGCCGTTCCGTCGTGTAGGTCAGGCCATAGCTGATTCCCATATCCGCAGGCAGCTCCCGGACGGCTCCGATGGCGGTCTTGACCTCGAAACACGGCTTTATATGCACGGATTTTCCGCATTCAGGGGTTGGGATGAGACCGGAGACGATATGCCCAGGGCGCACGGCGTCGCAGAACATCTCAGACAGGTCGGCCAATACCGCTCCTGAGTTGCAGCAGTGGATCATTGTCGGGCTCAGCCCTGCTTCCCTTATGATGTCCACCGATTTCATGAATGACTTGAACTGTTTGTGGGTATACGAGAGGTCCGCCTCGTCGGACGTGGCAAAATGAGTGAACACGCCCTCCGTCTTTATTCCGGGCAGGTGGTGCAGCTTGGAGGCTATCTCCCTGACAGAAGGGTGCAGAAATCCGATGCGTCCCATCCCGCTGTCGATCTTTAGGTGAACGTATGCCGTGCACCCCAAGCGAACGGCCTCCCTCGACAGTTCCTCGGCCATTGCCTGGTCTGTTATGGCGGCTCTGATGCCCTTTCTGACGTACTCGCGAGCGGTCTCATAGGGAGAGGAGCCGAGGACGAGGATCGGGTCCGGGATTCCGGCCGACCTCAGCGCCAATGCCTCGTCCGGGGTGGCGACCGCGAAGAAGTCCGCGCCCTCTGACTTCAGCGTCCAAGCGACCGGCACAACGCCCATGCCGTATGAATCGGCCTTTAAAACAGCTATGACCCGCCGTTTTACATGCTCCTTGATTGTGCGATAGTTGTGTCTGTAATTTTCGAGAGATACTTCCATTCTCGTAGGACGAAAAGACATTGACCGTTCACCCCTGATTTATGATAAATTTGAAAAGCATGGCGGAAGCCAGCCATGCGGCCTATTATAAGCGCACAATGCACGCTGTCACAATACCCTCGGAAAATCACGGATCTGAGTATCAGGTTGTCTCAG
>JAISLO010000008.1 GCA_031290815.1 Synergistaceae bacterium
CTCTTGCGTAGAGATAAACGAAAGAGAAGTCATAACGCGGGATAAATCAGGAAAAGAAACGGCTCTTCCCGCCGATACCGTAGTAATAGCCGCCGGGCTGAAGCCTTTGACCGAGGAAACAGAAAAACTGCGCGGGTACACGCTTGACTTCATCCCCGTAGGCGACTGCAAAAGAGCGAAATTGATACTCGAGGCGGTTCGAAGCGGGTATGACGCCGCGCTGAACCTATAGAACATGATGAGGGGGATTGAACTATGGCGGAGATAGCTTCAACCAAGGAACTCAGACGGGTTTTGGATCGCAAGGACCTCTTGAGCATAGGCATAGGCCAGACTATAGGAGCTGGCATATTTGCCCTTGTGGGAGTCGGCATCGGCATGACCGGAAAGTCGGTAAATATCTCGATGCTCGTCGCCGCGTTTTTCGTCATGGTGATGACGGTTCCAATGCTGTTCGTCAGCGGAACTATAAGGATGCGGGGAGGCATGTACACGCAGCTCGCGCTTCTGGTGAACGAGACATGTTCCGGTTTCTTCGTGATCATTCACATTATCGCGTGGTCGGCGCTCGCTCTTTATGCCATCAGTTTCGCAGATTACGCGCTGGCCCTGATTCCCGGTTTGAATAAAACGCTGGTGTCGTTCTGCGTTCTTACTCTTTTTTATCTGACGAATCTAGCGGGGATCAAGGGAGCGGCGCGCGTTCAGAATATCATGATGTGCGCCATGTGCGTGGCTCTTACCGCGTATATCTGTTACGGACTGCCCAAGCTGCAGCCGGGTTATTTTTCGGGGCAGGATTTCATGACAGGAGGCGCGTGGGGGCTTCTGTCCGCCGGGGCTCTTCTGACGTGGGCGGTAGGCGGCGCGAATGTCGTCATACACCTCGGAGCGGAAGCCAAGAACCCCACCAGGGACGTCCCGTTCGTCATAATAACCGCGACGGTGCTAGTGGCGGTCTTTTATTCGTTCCTCGCCACTGTCGCAGCCGGAGTATTGCCCATAGCGGAAGTCTCTGGGAAACCGCTGACCCTGGTCGCTCAGGAGATAATGCCGCGCCCGCTCTATATATTTTTCATTGTGGGCGGCGCTATGTTCGCGCTGACTACCACGCTCAACGCCTCTTTGGGCTGGGTCACGAAACCCATACTTCAGGCCAGCGTAGACGGCTGGCTCCCAAAATGGCTGGGCTCCGTGAACGATAGGTTCAAGACCCCCCACGTCATCCTGACGATTCTCTATGCCGAAAGCCTGCTGCCGATATTTTTCAATTTCAACATATCCACTCTCGCCAACATGGCCGTCATATTGAACAACATCCTCTTCGCGCTGGTGTGCATATCCGCTATAAGGATGGAGACCGTCATTCCGGAGTTGTGGGATCGGTCCAGGTTCCACGTCTCGCACGGGCAGCTCGTTTTTTGGAGCGTGGCGGGCTGCCTCGGAACGCTGGCCCAAAATCTTCTTCTGATCGGAGTGCTGACGAGGGCGGAGTTCATAGGCAACGCCATAGTGACCTTGATTGCTGTGCTTTACGCGGTACTCCGCAAAAAATCCGGCAATGTAAACATGGAAGTAAGCTACGAAGAGAGCTGAGCGTATTGGTATAAAGCTCCTCTAGGCTGTTGAGCAAGTTGCTGATAAAATGGACACGGCCGTCGAGGCCGTCGGTTAATCATTGTTGTCTTGAGGAGAGAAGGTTATTATGGCGGTAAGAGAAGTTCTCGTATATCCCAATCAGGCGCTGAGGGCCGGCGCCGAAGCCGTGACGTCGTTTGACGGCCGGCTCAAAAAATTGATTTCGGACATGTGGGAGACGATGTATTTCTCTAAAGGGGTTGGCCTCGCGGCCCCGCAGATTGGCGTTCCTCTAAAGGTCGTGGTGATAGACTGGGAGGAAAATAAATATCTGCTTATAAACCCAGTGATACTGGAACAAGATGGGGAGGAACGCCTCGAGGAAGGGTGCCTGAGCTTCCCTGGCATCTACGAGGAGGTTACGCGTCCCAATAAGGTGAGGGTGACGTGGCAGGACGAGAACGGAGCAAGTCGTGACGAGGTCATGGAGGGATTTATAGCGAGGGTTTTCAGTCACGAGATAGATCACCTCAGCGCTAAACTCCTCATAGACCACCTGTCTCCCCTCAAGAGAAGATTCCTTAAAAAGAAGATGGAGAGGAAAAATAAAGCCAAATGATCGTCCGGGCAAAAAACAACGATGATATATCCTTTGGATTTTTCGGATCCGGTCATTTCGCGGCGCGCTGCCTCGAGGCTCTTCTTGAGTGGCGCGCGCCGGCGTGGATAGTTACTTCGCCCCCGAAACGCGCGGGACGCGGCAGGGATATGAGGCCGACCCCTGTCGAATCGTTCGCCGGGAACGGGGCTCTGCTGAACGTCCCGTTGGTAAGGTCGTCATCCGTTTCTTCGGATGACGACGTCCTCTTCCTGTCAAGGGATATTCCGGTCAGTTTTTGTTTTGTCATAGATTTCGGACAGTTGATAAGGGAACCGATTCTTTCGTGGAACGAACCCCTGGGCTGTCTCAACATACATCCCTCTCTCCTTCCGCTCTACAGGGGAGCCGCTCCTGTGCAGAGGGCCCTGATGGACAGGGCTCCGGAGATCGGAGTCACTATCTTCAAGCTGGCTGCTGCCATGGACTCGGGGCCCATTCTGCTGCGCGAAAAGATCCTCGTAAGGGATGACGACGACTCCGGATCGCTCCTGGCTCGCGCCGCGAGGACCGGAGTTCGCGTCTTCACGGAATATTTGAGCGACCGCCCGGTGAGCGAATGGACTTTTTCACCGCAGGATGATTCTATAGCCACGTATGCGGACAAGATCAGCCCGGAGGAGGAGAGGATAGACTGGGCGATGCCAGCTTTTGAGATATGTGGCAAGGTACGGGCGCTGAGCCCGAGACCAGGCGCGTGGACTATGGCGCGCGGCAGGCGGCTCAAGGTGCTGAGCGCTTCCATATCTGAAAAAAGCGCGCTGAATGCGCCTGGAGAACTGATCGGGATGGGGGAGGGAGGTGTGATCGCGGCAGCCGGAGACGGATGTATAATTCTCGAGAAGGTCCAGGCAGAGGGGAAAAAACTACAGGCAGCGATGGAGTGGTGGAACGGACTCCACGCCTCAGAGGGGGAGCGTCTTTCGTGAGTTTGATAAGCGAAAATCCTGCCAGTCTCCGCGAATCTTGCGTGGAGAGCAGGAGAATCTATGACGGGCGAATTTTGAACCTGCGGGTTGACAGAGTGAAACTGCCGGACGGGCGCATATCGTCCAGGGAGGTCGTGGAGCATAAACCCGCGGTTGTGGTGATCGCCGAGAACGAAAGATCGGAGGTGCTGCTCATCACGCAGCACAGATATCCTGTCGGTAAAACTATAATCGAGCTGCCTGCCGGGATAGCCGAGTCAGGCGAGGATTACTCCGCGGCGGCGGAGCGGGAGCTGAGGGAAGAGACGGGATGGAAACCGGCGAGAGTCGAGA
>JAISLO010000009.1 GCA_031290815.1 Synergistaceae bacterium
AATTTGTAACGCACTTGCTCCTGTGATGGCTCGCTGACATTATACAGCATACAGCAAGGATTTTATCGACGAATCGCGCAAACGTTTCATGAGCGTTTTGTGCCTTTCACAGAAAAGAATGATGAAATTATCCCACAGTCACATCATTACGAAACGCGTCGGAGCGCGCATCGCACGTCCGTGCTATCACATACAAGAATTATCTGATGGTATGCGGCGCTGAAAATTCGCAACGTGCAAAACCCGCAGAAACCGGTTGTTTTCAAAATATTTGCATTATGTTTTGAGGTTATCTCGGCAATATTGAATTAAATAAATAAACAATACGCAATATACTCTTAATGTTATCCAAATGTCTTGACAGAACGGAAGGAATCAACTATTGTTGGCAGGCCGGGCAATACCGGCGATAACGTCTTGTTGGGAGGCAACATGATTTGAAAAGCAACGGCACAGTAAAATGGTTCAACGCAACAAAGGGCTACGGTTTCATCACGACCGACGAGGGAAGTGACGTATTCGTTCACTTCAGCGCGATTCAGGGCGACGGTTTCAAAACGCTGGACGAGGGACAGAAGGTTTCCTTCGAGATCACTCAGGGCACAAAGGGGCCGCAGGCTTCTGACGTTGTGAAAATCTAGTTTTATTGTGGCGGTGCGGCGGTTTTTTTGAGAAAATACTGCCCAGCGGGCTCCTGTGACGCGAGGCCGAAGGAACAGAATGTCAAGACGGGAGACGATAAAAATCGTCTCCTGTTTTATATATCCGGGAGGATTTATGGATGGGAGTCACCGAGTCAAACAGGGTACCGCTCGAAAAATTGCGAAAGAGAACCGACATCGCTTCTTTAGGTTTCGCGACCACCGAAGAATTGGAATGCAGCGAACAGCTCATTGGTCAAGCAAGGGCGGTGAGCGCCATTTCCTACGCACTCGCGGTGGACAGAAGGGGCTATAACCTCTTCGTCGTGGGCGATCCGGGCAGCGGCAGGACCACTTACGCTCTGCGCGAGATCAAAGAGCGGGCTGCCCTGATGCCGTCCCCGGACGACTGGATATATGTCTATAATTTTGAAGAACCCGGAGAACCGCTCGCTATAAGACTTCCGGCGGGGCAAGGTAAAAAACTGGCGTCCGCCGTGGAGGACCTGGTCGAAGACCTCAAGGTAAATTTGGGCAAGGCTTTTGACAACAGCGAATATGAGGACAGCAAAGCGGCGCTGGTGAAGTCGTTTCAGGAGAGCGTCGGCGAGCTGATGGACTCCTTGCGCGCGTACGCGGCCGAGAAAAATTTCTCCATCAAGAGAACCCCGCAGGGATTCGTCAATTTGCCTCTGGTGAAAGAAGCGTCCTCAAAGCCGGAAGACGCCGCTGAAGACGGCCCTGAGCAAGAGCCCGAGTTGATCACGAGGGAGATGCAGCCCGAGGAGTTCGAGAAAATGTCCGAGGATGAGCAAGCGGAAATCCAGAAAAAATCCGACGACATTGCCGCCCACACACTCGAAACGCTCCGGACGATGCGCGAGCGAGAGAAGGAACTCAAGGAAAAAATCAAGGAACTGGACGGAGAGATATGCCGCGCCGCCATACAGCCGATTTTGTCCGAACTCAGGGAGAAATTCCCCGGCGACGGGAAACTTGCCGGATGGATGGACAAGATGACCGAGGATGTCATCGACAACTATGGGATGTTCGTCGCGGCGGCGAGGGACGAAAACGCGGACATAGACTTCGGCAGGTTCACTGTGAACGTGTTCGTGTCCAACGATCCCGAACAGGGCGCTCCCGTTGTCAGGGAGACGAACCCGACCTACTACAATCTGGTAGGGAAAATAGAATACGAAAGCCGTCAGGGTTATATCTACACGGATTTTCACAGGATAAAGGCCGGAGCGCTGCAGAAAGCCTGCGGCGGGTATTTGCTTCTGGAGGCGGAAAATGTCCTCCGCCAGTTCATGTCATGGGAAGCGCTGAAGCGAGTGCTGACGTCGGGCGAACTCACCGTGGAAAACCTCGGCGAGCATCTCGGCTACATACCCGTAGCCTCTCTGAGACCGCAGGCCATTCACATCGACGTGAAGGTCGTGATGGTGGGGACATATTATCTCTACTACCTGCTCAACATCTACGACCCCGAGTTCCAGAAGATTTTCAAGATAAAGGCCGATTTCGAGTCGGATATGCCGCGCGACTGCGACATGGAGAACAAGATGGCGCGCGTCATCGCTCAGTTTGTCCGCAACGGCGGGAATATACCGTTCACAGCCCCCGCTGTTGGAGAGGTCATCGAATGGGCTTCCCGTCTCGTGGACGACCAGGAGCGGATGTCGACCCAGTTCAACAAGATATCCGAACTGCTCAACGAGGCGACCGTGTGGGCCAGGATCGACAACTCCAAAACCGTCGATCTGGGGCATGTGAAAAGGGCCATGGACGAACGGAAGCGCCGTTCCAACCTGATAGAGGAGAGATATCTGAGGGCGTTCGAGACCGGCGTCGTGAGGATAGACACCGAGGGCGCCGTCGTCGGCCAGATCAACGGCCTGACCGTGATCGACATGGTTGACTACACGTTCGGGCATCCGGTCAGGATAAGCGTCAACGTGTACATGGGGGAGGAGGGCGTCGTCAACATAGAGCGCGAGGTCAAATTGACGGGCCCGATACACAACAAGGGGCTTCTCACGCTTTCGAGCTATCTCGGGCGTATGTACGCCACGGTCATGCCCTTATCCGTGACGGCGCGGATAGCTTTCGAGCAGAACTACGGCGGTATCGAGGGCGACAGCGCTTCTTCCACGGAGCTTTACTGTCTTTTGTCGGCCCTGTCGGGCATTCCCATCCGTCAGGACATAGCTGTG
>JAISLO010000010.1 GCA_031290815.1 Synergistaceae bacterium
GGGATGGAATTCATTTTTCTGGGAGTTTGTCCCGAATGTGCCGCCAACAATAAAACGTCAGCATCATAGGCTTTGCGTGCCGCTTTGAATAAGCGGACATGCAAATAACAATGCATTAAAGGTCGCGGCCTTGAAACGCGAGAGGAGGGCATGGGAATGAAACAATGGGTTTGCTCAAAATGCGGGTATGTTCATGCGGGAGAAAGCGCGCCGGCTCAATGCCCGGTATGCCATGTGCCGGGTTCGGCATTCAAAGAAAAAACAGTGGGCGAAGAAAAAAGGGTGCTGTTGTCAATTACCAAACTCAATATCCAGTACGCGCATCGATTTTTGGGATACATTGGCGAGGCGCAGTATCTTCACGGACATACCGGAACGTTAACGCTCGAAGTAGAAGGCGAGGTAAACAGTTCAAATGGTTTTGTCGTGGCCTGCAATAGTATCAAAAATCATGCGTGGGAATATTTAGTGAACTTTGACCACGCGATTATTTTACAAAAAGAAGACCCGATTCTTCCTGTGCTCCTAAAGGTATATGAGGAGCAAGGAATCAAGGGCGGCTCGACATGGAATACAAGCGTAGGCATAGCCTTTGATACAGAGCTTGCAAAAGCTTACCCCGAATGCCGCCTTGTGGTTGTGAAGAAGGTTGCAACCGTTGAGAACTTGATTGAGGTTTTCTACTCTCTATTAAAGGATACCCTCAATATCAAGAAACTGACATTTACCTCCGGCGACAATGCCGCTTCGTTCTGCGCAAGATAACTATTAATGTAAAGAGAGCTGTTGCCTGACGGACATCGTTGGTCTTGCAACAGCTCCCTTTATTTAGTGACCGCCGGAAAGCGGCGTGGTCAGCAATAGGAGTGTATCAGCTCTTGTTGGAACGGATCCAGTCGCAGAACGCGTCGACGTATTTCCGAAGAAAGGCGAGCGACGGTTCAGGCAGACGGTTATCGGGCAGTTCCTTTGGGAAGGAAAGGTAGAACTCAGGCTGGTTCATGGTCCTGACGTTGAGCAGGTTCAACACTTGCCTCAACTGACTTTGCGCTCCGAATGTCCCGATCGCGCCAGGGCTTGTCCCGATTACGCCGGCTGGCATTCTGTTCCATGAGTTCTCTCCGGACGGCCTCGATCCCCAGTCGAGCGCGTTCTTCAGCACACCTGGGAATGAGCGGTTATACTCGGGGGTGACTATGAGCAAGCCATCGCTCGACTTTATCATATCCTTTAGCGATTTCACCTCCGCCGGAGGGTTGTATTCGATGTCCTGACAATAGAATGGAAGTGTCTTTATGTCGAATTGGACGATATCCATCCTGTCCTCCGCCAAACCCTTGAAGAAATCAAACAGCTTCTGATTGATGGAGTTCTTGCTGATCCCGCCGACTAGTCCCAATATCCTCTGCTTTTCCATTTACTCTCACGCTCCTCTGAAAAATAGCGCCCTCTCCGGACGCAATGATCATTATCGAGATTATCTCACAATCTCGCACCCAACGCGAAGTGCGCATGTATTCGATGACAAACAGCGCTTTTGTGCAATCAGTTACCTCAGTGAGTGTATGGAGTTTTTATCTAAACCCGTGTATTTCATGATAGTTTCGACAGGGAGGCCATCGCCAAGCATCGAGCGCGCGACCTCAAACTTGCCCTGTGTCTTGCCTTCAGCCACTGCCACTTCTCGCCGCGCCGCTTCGTCCATCAGATAAAGTTCCCTCGCCTCGCATATCATCCTCGTCCGCTCGTCCTCGCTGAGCTGCTTCAGGCGGCCCACGGTCATCCTTATCTCTTCCGTCTTCGTCATTTACCGCAATGAAAGTATGGAGCTTTCATCCAAACCGGTGTGTTTCCTGATAGTTTCGGCAGGGAAGCCGTCGGCAAGCATTGAGCGTGCGATCTCAAAAGCCTTTTCTTCCATGCCTTCTTCTTTGACAATTCGTTTTGAATATTCCTCAAGCGTTATTATCTCCATCTCGAAGGCCTCCTTTAGCTCCTGGCTTATTCCGGGGCCGTCAACCCAGAATATTCTGTTCGCGAAACCGAGGATGAATCTTCTCTGTCTTTTATCATAGTCCCGCTCGCTCGTCATGTCTAAGAGTTCCCGCGCGTATTTTTCGCGCATTGCTATGTCGTTTACGCTTTCGAGCGACAGACGCCCGGCGTACATAACACGGGCGAAGGGGCGATTGTCCCTCCTCAGTTCCTCAATGCTGCAGCTCGGAAGATGAAATCCCCTGAATTCCATCGTCATCACCAAACCGTAGCACGACCTGGTATAAGAGTTTACGTTCTTGGAATCGCCGGTGTATATGGCGAAACCCGTCACCATGCCATCGGGCCGGGACGCCATGAGCCGGATCAACGAATTGAACATACGGTCGGCAAACCCGCTCTCGTGCTCGTGCTGCTGCTCGGCCAGGCAAGCCACGCTCCAGTCCTCCCCTCCCAGTACAGGGACGTTCAGAAAAACATCCGACACCTGCATGCCCTTGTCGGAATCAGAGCCTGCAATCGGCAGTTCCATCCCTGTTATGCCTGTAATTTCCCTCGACTTATCCATGTCGGAAGCGAGATCCGGCATGAAATATTCGATTGCCTCCTTAGCCCCGTCAACGAGCGCCTGCTTCCACGCTGTGTCTCGCCACTTATGCGGTCTGCCGCTCATATATCGCACCGCCGGGTTTTCAGAATGATGATCGTCCCCTTTCCTCTTTATTTCATATTATATCAAATTTCGCTGGATGCATCTCGTCTCATCCCCCCTCCCCGTGACCCTGGTCCCATATTTCATTTTGTAGTCGGGGGAGCTATTGCGTAAACTTCTAATAAGTTATAAAATCACAAAGTCTTTAAGTCTCTGTAATCATGGTTACATAGTTCTCGGGTCCTAAAAAGAAGGGCGGCTTATTTAAGAGAGCCGGAGAATTTAGATTCAGTAATAAATTTCCAAGGAGGAGGAAATATGACATGATGCTTTCAAACAGGTCTCACAGGTCAACAGCGAGCACGTTCGTAAAAAGGCTCAAAAAGATCACCGCAGCCATCTGTATGGCCTTAACGGCCATGAAGGGGCCCTTTCCTGCGAGATTCGGGGGGGGTAAACCCTGCCTGGGCCTCCGCTAGCGACGTAGAACTGGCGGCCGTCCACAAGCGGGACGTGGGCGTCGACGACAACATCGGCGAGTTCGTCGCAAAGAAATCGAATGTTCTCTTTGTCCTCACCGGCGATTTTTACAACATGAGCGGCGTCGCGCCTATCGTTCAGCTGGTCGATGACTGGTACGACTACACAAAACCGCAATATAAGCAGGACGCCGCCGACTGGAATGTGACGAAAAGCCGTTACGGCCTTGAGTTCAAGGACATCGTCGAGCTGACGAAATCCACCACGTTCGGGAACGGAATGCTCCCTTCGGTCTCGGCAAAGAACGTGACTAAAAACAACAACTATGGGCGAGACCTGGACGAGAGCAACAACTACACGCCCGGAGCTGTCAGCCTCCAACAGGACATGGATAACCACAAGCAGAGCTATTACTTCCCCTTCACCGGCAGGGACAACCCATTGAAAGAAGCTTTCAGCGCGCAGACGACCGAGTACCTGACC
>JAISLO010000011.1 GCA_031290815.1 Synergistaceae bacterium
CACAAGGAATATAATTTTTCCTACCCATATATCAATGCCGAGTTTGTTGAAGAATTACAATCCATCCCGGATTACCTTCAAAAGCAGCTGTTGGATTTACGGAATGGTCGTCCGATTAAGGCTAAAACAGGACAGGTCTTGAATAAGGAATATCGGAAAAATAGAGCGATTTTTGTCTTGAAGTTACCCATAGACGTACTTAAAGAGCCTAAAGCGGATGCTCGAAGATTATCGGTTCCCGCAGGGACAAAAATTTTGGGGGAATATGACGGGGTTGAAGGATTGACGCTAATGAGGCATCTCGATATGGAGGATAATTTTTGGGTTGCCATAGTAAGCGAAAAAGAAAGCAAAATCCTAGGTTGGATCAGCGGTTATGGGACATTTAACCAACTCCCGGTGAGATTTATCGGACTAACGGAGTTCAACTGACAAGGGCATTGATATCAGATGATATTCACGCTAACTATTAGGGCGTGTTTGAAAAATCTTGCATTGCAAAAGTTATATACACGAGTGCAGAAAGATTTGCTCAAACTCGTCCACATGTCTGGAAGACTACTCCGTTCGAGTTCGCCTGTCCCTACAGAATCGGCAAAATTTTTCGCTCGTGAGTATATCGATTTTTGGCCCTTGGACAACGATATACGAGTATTCGTCTTCAAAAAGAGGCGCGTTTGTTTTTTTGAAATCAGCGAAATTGAATTTTCGGTTAGGGTTGTTTTCAAGCCAATCAAGCAGTGTCGAAATCTCTGCGTTTTTCCGCCAGACGCTCTCCAATTCATTTTTATGAAACAGACGAACGGATTCACGGCTCACGCCCGCGCTGTCAAAAGATGCTTGAAGGCAATCAAAGTCAATCTTCGTTCCGGAGAAATCCAAATCAAAGTCGTAGCCGTTCATCTCGTTGTAGAAGATGTTCGGCAGCTCAGCAATCCAAGCTTGCAGTTTTTCAGCACGATACCTCTCAACCAAGCTGTTTATCTTTGGCTCACGTTCGTTGAATTTGACGCTGGTCTCAAGCAAATACGGGTTGTGGCTCAGCTCTGCTTTAACCATTAGTTCATCTCCCAATATGTCGAGTCGACGGGCGTAGTTTATGTCGCCCTCAATTACCATAACAAGAATAACTTTGCGTGTTATGCGTTATGGCTGCGTATCGCCAGTAGGCTTCGTGCTTAACAGCGTTCCGGCAATCATAACCTATGAGAAACTGCCGGCATCATTATACATTATTTCATCATTACAAAGCGCTCGGCCCGCGAATTTCAGGCGCGGGGCGGCGTGGGCGGCCCTTGCTTTTCTGAGTCATTTATCTTATCATTCTAAGAACAAGCAAATATCGCTCTCCGAGCCATGCCCCCTACAGGTGACGACCCATGGGAGGTGGCCGATAGGGTACGGCGGGAAACGGCCGTGCCTCCCGTTTGGAAAGGGGAGGCTGCATAAAAATGATTTGTGCCGCCCTCCACAAGGGGGGCGGTTTTGTTTAGTCTCCAGAGGGATGCCTCCTGTCTCCATCCTCCCAAGTGGATTCAGGAAACCCGAAAGGAGCGCGAGTTTTCACATCTACTCTATCTCCTCAAATCGGGGAGGCGGAATCCGCCTCCCTCCCATATATCAGAACAACGCGCGGCCGGACAAGCCGTTCTTTGTTATTGTTACGCACCATAAAATTTCAGCACTGGGGGAGTTGCACAATGAAGAAGATATTTTCCGTCAAAAAGGGTTTTATAGCGCTGCTGGGAGTGGCAATGATAGTCCTGGCGCTGGCGTCGGCATCCTTGGGAGCGCCGGACGCGGCCGTCCTGCGGATGGCGACGACCACCAGCACTGATAATACCGGGCTGCTCGACTACCTGGCCCCTATATTGAAGGCTGACCTCGGCATCGAACTGCAGTGGGTGGCGGTTGGGACCGGCAAGGCTCTGGAACTCGGCCGCAATGGGGACGTTGACGTGGTCCTGACTCACGATCCCGAGTCCGAGAAGTCGTTCATCGACGAGGAGTACGGCGTGGATCCAAAACAGGTGATGTACAACGATTTCGTCGTCCTTGGCCCTGCATCAGACCAGGCGGGCGTCAAGGGCAAATCTGTGAACGACGCGTTCAAGCTCATCGCTGACAAACAAGCTCCGTTCGCGAGCCGCGCGGACAAATCAGGCACGCACATGGCCGAGCTGCGCCTATGGAAGGCCGCCGGAGTTCCCGAGCCCGACAAGGAGAACTGGTACATCCAGACCGGCCAGGGAATGCTCGACACCATCAACATAGCCGGCGAGCGCGGAGGATATGTCCTCACCGACAGGGGAACCTTCATAACATACGAGGCCAACAACAAGGGCAATCCTCCTGTCGTCATACTCGTGGAGGGCGACGATTCCCTAAAAAATCAGTACAGCGTGATCCCCGTCAACCCTAAGAAACACGCCAACGTCAACTACGAACTGGCAGCAAAGCTCTCGGACTGGCTGACCTCCAAGAAAGCGCAGGACGACATAGCGAACTTCAAGATGGAGGGGAAACAGCTCTTCTTCCCCAACGCCAAATAATCTCGGCGCGTTAAATCAGCCATTCCTCTGGGTTTTGAAAATTTCCGGCCGATTACGGGGTGACGGACATTGAACTACATAACGGAGGGATTCTTTCAGGCGATAGGGCTGATACTCTCCATGGACGAGGAGACATGGCAGGCCGTGGGCGTGACGGTGCGGCTTACGGTCATGTCGATGGCCGCCACCCTGTCGGTAGGGCTTCCGCTCGGGTTCCTGCTCGGGTACTTCGATTTTCCCGGCAAGCGCGGAGCGCACATGGTCGTAGACACGCTTTTGGCCCTGCCGACGGTCGTCGTCGGGCTGGTGGTCTACGCGTTCATATCGAACAGGGGGCCTCTTGGCGATCTGCGGCTGCTCTTCACTATACGGGGGATGGCGATAGGCCAGACGATACTCGCCCTGCCGATAGTGATCGCGCTGACGGCGAACGCCGTGGAGTGCCTCGACGGCAGGCTCCGTATGACGCTCGCCACGTTGGGCGCTGGCGGTTGGAGGATGGCCGCGACCAGCCTCAGGGAGTGCCGGTTCGCCCTGATGGCAGCGGCCGTGACCGCATACGGCCGCGTCGTCGCGGAGGTCGGGGTGTCCATGATGCTCGGAGGCAACATAAAATGGCACACGAGGACGATAACCACGGCCATAACGCTGGAAACCGGCAAGGGGGACTTCGCCCTTGGCATAGCGTTGGGCATTCTGCTGCTCGCGATATCATTCGCGCTGAACGCCGGTCTGTCGTTTCTGAAACGGCGTGCCGACGCGTGACGCCGGCGGGTTCCCTCGGCTTAGGGGGCTGGGTTTCAAAGTTGACATGAAAAATATCTACAGCCTCAGGGCTGTCACACACAGCTACGGCGAGCATCATACGCTCGACGTAGAGTCACTCGACATTCCGGAGGGCGGGGTGACTGGGCTGACCGGGCCAAACGGAAGCGGGAAGTCAACGCTCCTCAAGATCCTGGCGTTTTTGCAGCCCCCGAGGTCGGGCAAGCTGTTATTTGGAGGCGAGCCCTCCTCCGGCAGGGAGAGGGAGATTCGGAGGGACGTGACCCTCCTGCTTCAGGACCCATTCCTGCTGAGGCGCACCGTTTTCGAAAACATCGCGTACGGATTGAAACTCAGAGGTATATCCCGCGCAGAGACGGAGACCCGCGTCCGGGACGCGATGGCGCGGGTCGGTATGGCGACGGAAGACTTCGCGCCGCGTCCTTGGTTCCGACTGTCGGGCGGCGAGGCGCAGAGGGTGTCGCTCGCCGTGCGGCTGGCGCTGAGGCCGCGCGTCCTGCTTTTGGACGAACCGACGGCCAACGTTGACGAGGCGAGCGCGATTCTCATAAAGGAGGCTGTCGTGCGAGCGCGCCGAGACTGGGGAACGACCATCGTCATAGCGTCGCACGATCTGGCGTGGCTCCATGACGTCGCCACCGAGATAGTCGGAATGTACGGCGGCAGGGTCGTCGGCGACGGCGCGGCCAATCTGATTCGCGGCGACTGGCGGATTGAAGGCCCGGAGGACCGATATGTCTCTATCATGCTTGACGGATTCAAGATCACCGCCGACGCGCCACAGCCGGGCATTCTCGCCAAGTGCGCGGCATTGAGCCCGTCCGACATAAACGTAACGGTCTCGCCCGCCGCCTCACCTGACGGGCACAACTCGATATCCTGCACGCTCACTCAGATGAGCATGGAGCGGACCACGGGGAGTATCCTATGCGCGACGGACTGCGGCGGCATATCTTTAAAAGCTCGAATATCGCCTGATTTGGCGCGCGAACTCAAGCTATGCCCCGGAATGCGCCTCACCCTGTCGTTTCCGCGGGAAGCGCTGAAGTTCATCTCGTCCCTGGGCTCGGTTTGATATGACAATCCAATGCCGTGGCCGCTATTGCGAGTACGGCCCTCTCCAGGTCGTTGCATACTTCCCTCATCAAGCCCTCGTCCCTGGCCTCCACGAGTATGCGCAGAAGCGGCTCGGTCCCGGACGGCCTGAGAAGGATCCTCCCAGCGCCAGCGAGTTTTTTCATTGCGTTGGCGCTGGCCTCCTCCAGTCTCGGCGATGCCATTACGAGCTCTCTGTTTTCGAGTTTGAGATTTCTCAAAACCTGAGGATACCTTGGAAACCTGTCCACAAGCGTATCAAGGTCCTCTCCCAGCTCGACGCATGACTTTATGAACAGGGCCGACGCGCAGAGCCCGTCTCCGGTAGTCACGCGGTCTGAGGCTATTATATGTCCCGACTGCTCGCCCCCGAGACATGCCCCTGTCTCCCTCATGCGGGAGAGCACATACCTGTCTCCTACCGGGCATCTGAAGAGCTCGATTCCGGCCTCCCTCAACTTCTCCTCCAGGATCGTGTTGCTCATGACGGTGGCCACAATTCCGCTGCCCAGCAGACCAGACTTGGACATGCAACGCCCGATCACCCAGAGCATGATGTCTCCGTCTATGACTCGTCCCTCTCCGTCGCAGAGCAGAACCCTGTCGGCGTCCCCGTCGAATGATATGCCCAGACGAGCGCCGCGCCGCCTGACCTCCGACGAGAGACGGTCCATGTGCATGACCCCTGCGCCTGCGTTTATGTTGAGGCCGTCGTACTCGACGCCCAGGTAGCTGACACCGCCCCTCCACAGGCCAAACACCCTCTCGACGATGCGGGCGGCGGCCCCATTGGCGGCGTCGATCACAATGGGCCAGTCCGGAGACTGAATCTGCGACATCTGCTCCGACAGCCAATCGACGTAGAGATCACAAAGTTCCCCGTCGAAGCAGATCTCCCCGATCAAGCCCCCGGTGGGACGAATATTTTCGCCGATGCGGCTCATGAACTCCTCTATCTCCGCCTCGTCGTCGTCGCTCAGCTTGTGTCCGCCCGAGTCGAAGAATTTTATTCCGTTGTACTCGGCGGGGTTGTGGGAGGCGCTTATGACAGCGCCTGCGTCAAACCCTCCGCTTTTCAGCAGAAATCCCACCCCAGGCGTCGGAAAGATCCCGGCCGAGCGTATATCCGCGCCCTCCGACATCATGCCTGCCGCCAGGGCCGCCTCCAGCATAGCGCCGGATCTTCTCGTATCACGTCCTGTGACGATTACGGGCCTGCGCGTCCCCCTTGCCGACAGGAAGCGAACGAAGGCGCGTCCAAGCGACATCGCGGTCTCCGGAGTCATGTTTCCTCGGTTCGCTATATCCCTCGCGCCGTCAGTCCCAAATATTCTGCGAGCCTTTGATGGAACCGTCATGAAAAAACCACTCCTCACCGTTTAGCCTCGCGCTTCCCAGCCTCCAAAGTCACCTGCGTGGGTTCGACGCGAACGACCTTCATCCCGTAAGCCACGTTTCTCGTGAGAACCGGCAGGACGATCCTGTCGGACACCACGTTCGTAACATCCACATACAGAGCGAACGGTGGTCTGCTCATGTCGAACGGATCGCTCGAATCCACCAATCTTTCTATCGTCACGCTCACCGACGCAGGCGATACGCTCCACTTCTCATAATCGCTCTTCCCCTCTATCTTTACGGGAACGCCGACGTATGTCCTCGACTCAATGGTGGACTTGAGCCTGACACGGACGTTCACAACCTCGGGGCCGATGATGACCGCGCCTGGCACGGGGACCTTTATCGGTACGTCGATATTTACGTCCTCCGTGTGGCCCGTCACGTCGATCGCGTCGAGGACGATCTCGGTTATCCCGGATATGGCGCCCTCCGTCCCCCGGATGGAAACGGCGTCTGGCGACACTGTGACGTCGCCTATGCTCAGCCCCCCGCCGGGCGAGCCGATTGCCTGGCCCCTGAGCGGTATTCTCGTCAGATCAGCGGATCGGACCAGGCTGGCATTCACCGTCACCGAAGCCGGTTCGACCTCCAGTTCTTTGATCTCGCCGGCGTCACCGATGAGGACGATCTGCGCCCTCTTTGGAACGTTGAAGTTCAGATCCTGGGACACGATCCGGGCCTCCGCCCGCCTCACAGCCAGCACGTTGGACTCTGGTCCCTTTATAACTACCTCGGCTGGTGTCATCTGCACGTCGCCAACCCAGATCCCGTCCGGAAGAGGTGGGATCATCGACAGAGACGGCTTCAGCCTGCGCTCGATCAGACGCAGCAGCTCGCATTCGACGACTCGAGGAGAATAATCGAGCGCCTTCACGCCATCCGGCAGACTCAGGTTCACTGGCAGACCATAACTTCCAGGCGTCATGTCCTGCACGCTCACGGCAGCGCCGACCGAGTTTCTCGCCATTACAGCGAGCATCTCCGCCCGACCCTCCAGCCTCACGCTTATCTCCTTCACGTCGCACGAGATCAGGTATCCGTCGGGGACATCCCTCTGCCGGAGCGGAACGTTCATCACCTTGGTGCTCAGCGTCGATCCGTCCCATGTGACGAACAGCCACAGCGTGACGGCGGAGAAGAGCGAGATGATCCTTATGATCCACTTCCTCTTCTTCGTGTCTCCGGACAAATCGAAGAATGTAAACCTCTTCCTCCCCTGTCCCCCATTCTTGCCTTCGCTCATCTAAATCGACCGCCTACCAGTTCAGTTTCGGCCACTGTGACTTTATCTCCCTGCCCAGCCTCTGAAGCGCGGTGAGATTATCGTCCTGCGGATTGAAATATCTGCGCAGAAATCTCGATAGCTGCTCCTCGGTGAGAGGTCGTGAAAGCCTGCCGCGTATCGCCAGGGACACGTGTCCCTGCTCCTCGGAGACCACGAGCGCCTGCGCGTCGGACGCCTCGGTAACGCCGACCGCGGCCCTGTGCCTTGTGCCATACCATCGGGATATGTCGGTGTTATCGGAGAGCGGCAGATAGCACGCCGCGGCCACGACCGACTGTTTGTCTATTATGACCGCCCCGTCGTGCAGCGGGTTGTTGGGCCAGAATATCGAAAGCACGAGCTCCTGCGTTATCTCCGCTCGAAGCTGTACTGCAGACCGCCATATCTCCCTCAGCCCCGTCTCCCTCTGGAAGACTATCAGAGCGCCTATCCTGTGCTGCTGCAGATATATGATGGCCTTCGCGAGGTCGTCCGCCCAGCCTTCCGCCAGCTCTCCGGCGCGCTTCGAAGAGGAGAGCAGGCGGCCGCGCCCAAGTTCTTCGAGGAGACGCCGCAGCTCGGGCTGAAAGACTATGGGTATCGCGATTATGATCGCGCTGAGCAGATGACCGAGCAGCCACGTTATGGTCCTCAGATCGAGCGCCCGCGCGAGCGCCCCGAGCGCCGCTATGATGAGAACGCCGCGAACCAGCTGCATCGCCTTCGTATCCACGAAGAAGAGCAGTATTCGATAGATCAGAAAGGCCACCAGAAGTATGTCAACCAGATCGTGTATCCTGAAATTCGCAAAAAACGACAACTTATCCTCCCCTGTTTCGCAAACATGTCCCGCCGGCGCAAACGAGCAACCTGACAACCCGGCCATAAGTCCGATTTATCGCTGGAAGCCTTGAGCGTGAATATTCTAAACCATAATGGGCCATCGTTCCAAAACGGCTGAATTTCTTTCCGGCGTTTCCTACGCTCCCCTCATCTTCTTGAGAAGGGCGATGTTTCCCTCGTCGCCGACTCCGTCTTTTGGCGTCTCCAATATGCACGGAACGTCGGCGAACCTCTCGTCGGACATCACCATGCCGAACGGAACGATGCCGATCTCCCCCTGGCCGAGATGCTCGTGCCTGTCGACGTTGCTTCCGCGAGGACCCTTGTTGTCGCTGAGGTGAAAGCAACCCACCCGGCTCAGGCCGACGTGTTTTTCGATCGATGAGACGAGCCTCTCATACCCGCCGCGGCTTCGGACGTCCGCTCCAGCGCCGAAAAGATGACAGATATCCGCGCATATCCCGAGGCGGTCGTCCCACGCCATTGCGTCCAAGACGCCTCCCAGTTCCTCCACGCTCGCGCCGAGCGACCCGCCAGCTCCGGCCATAGTTTCGAGCAGGATTCGAACCGGGTTTTCCATCGTCCTCTCGATCACCTCGCCGAGCGACGAGACCAGGCGTCCGATAGCCTCTCCCCTGTCCCCTCCTGTCGAGGAACCGGGGTGGAGGACGACCGAATCCACACCCAGCTGATAACACCTCTCTATCTCATCGACCAGGGCGTCGGCGCTTCTCGCCCGAACCCGGTCGTACCCTGCCAAGTTTATCAGATACGACGAGTGAACGACGACGCTCCTGACGGAGCTGCCCAGGAGAGCTCTCCTGAACGCGTCAACATCGGAGCCGGAGAGATTTCGCCCGCGCCACTGCAAGGGATTGCACGTGAATATCTGCATCGCCTCCACTTCAAGGAGTGACGCCCGTTCGACGGCGCGGTACAATCCCCCCGAGACCGATACGTGAGTGCCTATCAGCGGCATCGGTTCATCGGCGTCGTCAGCCGACGGTACGCATCCTTCCCTCGTACACGACTCCGCGAACTCCGTCGACGCTGATCAACATGCCGTCGCGGAGTTTGTCCATCACTCCCGCAACGCCGGTCATGCACGGAATCCCAAGGCGCAGGGCGGCCATAGGCGCGAATCCCGTCATCCCTGGCTCCTCCGTAATCACGGCCACTGCCTTTTTCAGCGCCGGGAGGTATTCCTTGTCGGTAGAACAAGCGACGAGGACGTTGCCGTCAACCATCTTATCCACGGCCTCCGCCGCGTTGCTCGCGACGCATACAAAACCTGCGGCCTCCCTCTTTATGAGCGACGGGGCCCGAAAGAGTACGCGCCCAACCGTCTGTACCAGCAGCATATTGGTGGTCCCCGAGACGTAGACTGGAAAACCGGTCGTAAGTACCACCACGTCTCCCTCGCAGACAAATCCGTGCTTCAGCACGAGCTCCATCGCGGCGTCTACCGCGCTGTCAGTGCTGGGATGCTCTCCGGAGAGAACCGGCATTACCCCCCACATGAGCGAGAGAGCGCGCCACGTCGAGCGCAGCGGAGTCGGGGCCACTATCGTCGCCCTGGGGCGGTACTTGCTGACCATCGAGGCCGTGCTCCCGCTCCTAGTCAGCGTTATGACGGCGCTCGCGTTCATCTCCTCAGCCACCAGCATCGCGGCGTGGCTGACCGAGTCGGGAACAATGCGGGACTTCGAAGCCCTGGCCGCAAAATAACGGCTCAGGCTCTCACGCTCGGTGCTCAACACGATTCTCTCCATCATCCTGACCGTCTCGACAGGATATTCTCCGTTCGCCGTCTCCCCTGAGAGCATGACGGCGTCCGCTCCGTCTATGACGGCATTGGCTACGTCACTCGCCTCCGCCCTCGTCGGACGGGGGTTCCTGATCATCGAGTCCAGCATCTGAGTTGCGACTATCACAGGTTTTCCCTGATTCCTGCAGAGCTCGATAATTCGTTTCTGGACCATCGGGACGACCTCCGTCGGCATCTCGACTCCAAGATCCCCTCTGGCGACCATGACCGCGTCGACCACCTGGATTATCTCATCGAGGTTTGAGACGGCTTGGAGCGTCTCTATCTTGGCGATTACATTCATCCGCCTGCTCCTGTCGCCGCAGCCCTCCATCACGCTTCTGACCTGCATGATGTCCTCGCGGTCCCTGACGAACGACACGGCTATGTAATCCATGTCGTGATCCATGCCCCACTCTATGTCCTTTATGTCCTTCTCCGTCAAAGTCGGGACGGACATCTCGGCCCCCGGTACGTTGATCCCCTTGCGTTCGCCGAGCGCCCCGCCGAATATGACGCGGCAGGTTATGACCCCAGGCGCGATCCCCTCGACCTTCAGGTGAATCGCCCCGTCGTCGATGAATATGTCCTGTCCGACCGCGACCTCGTCAGGGAGGCCGGTGTGGCTTATGCATACGCGTTCGGCGTCTCCCTCCGTCTCCTCCGTGACCAGCTTGAAGACCGAGCCCTCCTTCAAAACGGCTGGCCGGTGTTCCTTCATGGTCCCTGTGCGAATCTCGGGTCCCTTCGTGTCCAGAATGGCCGCTATGGGCATTGTACCCTCGGATTCGACACGGCGCAGCTCATCGAGCATGCGTCCGTGCGTTTCGTAATCCCCGTGACTGAAGTTGAACCTCGCCACGTTCATCCCGGCTTCCACGAGAGCCCTGATCTTATCGGCATCTCCGCACGCCGGACCCAATGTGCAAATAATCTTGACCTTCCTCAATTCTGAATTTCCTTCCCGCCCGAGGGCGCTCAAACACAAACCGGCGTAACGCGGCCGTCAGCTTACGACGGCGGCCAAGCCGTAGGAGAGGCTCTTCACTCTCTCCGCCAATTCCGGTTTCATCGATACCTTGACGCTTCTCATCCTGAACAGCGCTCTGGCGTCCGGCGTCTCGAGATCCAGCATCACAGGCGCTCCGCCCGGAAACCTCGCAAGCTCGGAGCGGAGAGAGTTGTAGAAATCCTCCGGCAGCCCGTCGGAGCGGATTTGTATCCTCACCGCGCCCGTGCCCTTCTCCCTGACATCCGCCAGCGGGAGTATCTCATCCAGGATGATGGACGGCTCGCCTTCGCTGCGAATCGTTCCCTTGACGACATATGGAGACCCCTCCTGGAGCAGAGGCTTGACGTAGGGCCACTGCTTCGGATAACAGACAACCTGAACCTGGCTCTCGGAGTCCTCCATCATAAGTATCCCCATTGGGGCCCCTTTTTTCGTATATTTTTCTTTGAATCCCGCGAGCAAACCGAGGGTCGTAACACTCAGGTCGCCGGATTTCCAGTGGGCGATGTCCCTCAGCGCGCAGGTGGCGTACCTGTACTCGTCCGCGACGTAGTCGTCGTACGGGTGCCCTGATATGTAAATTCCGACGGACTCCTTCTCAAGGCGAAGCAGTTCCCTGGGTTCGTACTCCGGGATGTCTGGCATCGCCGGCGCGTCGGCCGAATCGTCGTCGTCGAAAAGAGTGCGCTGATTCTTTTCAGAGGGGCCGCGGGACGCCAGGCCAAGCAGCTCCGGCACAGCGGCGAGAAGCCTCCTCCTGTTCGGCTCTATCGAGGAGAACGCTCCTGATTTTATGAGGTTCTCCACTACCCCGCTGTTCACCGTCCTCAGATCGACCCTCGACAGGAAGTTCCACAGCGATTTGAACGGCCCGCCGGACTTCCTGGCCTTTAAGATGCTCTGCACCGCAGCGCTCCCCGCCTTCGCGACGGCCGACAGCCCGAACAGGATCGCGCCGTCCGACACTGTGAAGTCCGCGCCGGACCTGTTGATGTCTGGGGCGAGCACCTGGAAGCCGAGCCCCCGCGCCTTGCCTATGTATCTTCCGAGAACGTCCATCTTGGAGCCAACCAGCGCCGACAGGTATGCCGCGATATACTCCGGCCCGTAGTTCGCCTTGAGATAAGCGGTCTGATAGCTTATCAGCCCGTATGCCGCGCTGTGAGACTTGTTGAACCCATATCCGGCGAACTCCTCTATTATGTCGAATATCTCGCCGGCCTTCTCACGGGATACACCGTTCCGCTCCGCTCCCTCCAGGAACTTCGCCCTCTGAGCCTCCATGACGTCAGCCTTCTTCTTTCCCATCGCTCGCCTCAGCAGGTCCGCCTCTCCAAGCGTATAGCCGGCAAGGCTCGACGCGCACTGCATGACCTGTTCCTGATACAAGACGACCCCGTATGTCTCGGACAGTGACTCCGCCAGAAGAGGGTGTGGGTACGTAACGGGTTCGAGTCCGTGCTTGCGCTTGACGTACGACTCCGTCATGCCGCTTTTCAGCGGGCCCGGCCTGTAGAGCGCCATGAGAGGCGCGATGTCGTCGAAGCTGTCCGGCCTGATCCTACGCACCAGGTCGGTCATTCCGTCCGATTCAAGCTGGAACACGCCCAAGGTGTCACCAGCGCGGAGCATATCGAACGTGCGCTCGTCGTCCATCGGTATGGATTCGAGCTCGACCGGCTCATAGCCGCTCGACTCGATGTTGCCGAGCGCCCGCTCCAGTATGGACAGCGTGCGGAGCCCAAGGAAGTCCATCTTAACGAGGCCGAGTTTCTCTATCGGCTCCATCGGGTACTGCGTCACCACCTGATGACTGCCCTTGATCTTGGTGACCGGCACCATCTCGGCGGTCGGTTCCGGGGTTATCACAATTCCTGCCGCGTGCTGGGATGCGTGACGAGCCAACCCCTCTATTTTGGCTGAGATATCGAGCAGGCGGCGGATGGACTGGTCCGACTCGTATGCCGAGGACAGCTCGTCGCTCTGGGCTATCGCGTCCTTTATGTTCTTGATGCCCGATTTGATCGGGTCGGGGATGAGCTTGGCTATCCGGTTGACCTCGGCGTATGGGATATCAAGCGCCCGGCCCACGTCCTTGACGGCGGCCTTGCTCATCATGTGCCCGAACGTTATGATCTGGGCCACGTGGTCCGATCCGTACTTCTGGACGATGTAGGAAATTACCTCGTCCCTTCCTCGGTCCGAGATGTCCGTGTCGATATCCGGCATGCTTATGCGCTCTGGGTTCAGGAACCTCTCGAAGAGCAGCCCGTGTTTTATGGGGTCGAGGTCCGTGATGCGAAGCGCCCACGCCACCAGCGAGCCGGCCGCCGATCCCCTCCCCGGGCCCACTGGTATCCCCATCTCCCTGGCCTTGCGCGTGATGTCCGAGACGATGCAAAAATAACCCGGAAACTCCATTCGTTCGATGATATCCAGCTCGTACTCCAGCCGCTTCATGTAGTTCTCCGGCGGCGAGTCGGTCTGCAGCCTGCCCCTCAACCCCTCCAGCGCGATGCCGCGCAGGTGCGTCTCCATGGTCTCGCCCTCGGGTATCTCGTAGTTGGGCAGGTAGTACCGCTTATGATCGAGGTCCAGGTTGACCGCGCACCTCTCTGCCACCGAGACGGTGTTCAACAGCGACTCCGGAACCTCTTTTCCGAAGAGCTCCCACATCTCCTCCGGGGAACGAAAGTAATAATCGTCGCCGGTAAAGCGATAACGTTTCTGGTCGTTCACCTTGCTGTCGGTCTGGACGCACAGCAGGACGTCGTGCCAGGCGGCGTCGGAGCGCTCCATGTAATGCACGTCGTTTGTGGCTATCAGGGTAAACCCGTGCCTCCGGCTCATCTCGATCAGCGCCTTGTTCACAGCGGCCTGGGCCGGGACCGAGTTGTGCTGTATCTCCAGCAGGAAGTTATCCGGGCCCATTATGTCGCGGTACAGCGTCGCCCTGGACAGCGCTCCTTCCGTATCCCCAGCCATGATCATCGCGGGGATCTCGCCTCCCAGGCACGCGGAGGCCGCTATCAGCCCCTTGCTGTGGCGCGACAGGAGATCGTGGTCTATCCTCGGTTTATAGTAAAAGCCCTCGGTGCAGGCTGTGGAGGCGAGCCTGACCAGGTTATGATAACCCTCCTCGTTCTCGGCCAGGAGTATCAGGTGGTACTGCTCCTTGGAATCCCTTCGGGTGTGACCGCTTGGCGCGACATACACCTCGCAGCCTATTATCGGGTTGACCCCGTGCTTCTTGCACTCTGCGTAAAATTCGATGCACCCGTACATCACCCCATGATCGGTGATCGCCACGGACTTCATCCCCATCTCAGCGGTTTTTCTGGCCAGATCAGCGCAGCGATTGGCACCATCGAGGAGGCTGTACTCGCTGTGGACGTGAAGATGCGCAAACGGTTTTTCTGAACTATTCATTATAAAGACTGCTCCTCGCTCATCAAAAGTTCTTGTCAGCCATTCATATTATCATCGTCGGAATCGTGCATCTGCTCGGGATCCTCCATGCCGTCCATGGCCTGTTCGTCGGCGTGGCTGACGCTCTTCAGCACGAGCAGGTCCGCGTTCATGAGGGACGAGATCTCCTCCAGCAGAGTTGACGGGGACGATGCGGATTCACTCAGCTTTTGCAGGACTCTCGCTCCAGCGCTGACCGCAGCCTCGCCTCCATCGGGCTGGCAGTCGTCCGACGGCCTCCCGAGGGCGCGCGAGATCACGGCGCAGGATGACTTTGAATCGATCATCGCCTTTGCAAGCGGGGACGCCTCGGAGCAGTCGAACGCGATCTCTCCGCCGGAGAGATTGATCCTGACGTCGACGAGCGCCGCGCAGAGCGCGAGATCCACATCCAACAGCCTGGAGATGAGATCTGGCAGAATCGTGCCATCCGGGACCTCTGTCTTCTCCTCCGCCTTCGCAGGCGGCCGCGTCGGAACGGGGTCGGGCGGCGCAGCGCCGGCCGAGGGCTTGACTGCTTTATGGTCCTTGGCGTTTAAACGCACTGGGGCCCTGGGGGAGACTGTCCCCGAGGTGGAGAGGAGGTCGAACAGCAACAGGCCGGAAAAGACTTCGAGGCCAAGCCCCCAGCGCGCCTTTTGAAAGAGCGCGGCGCAGGACGAACACGCGCGTTCGAGCTCTGACGGATCCCAGTTCGGGACCTCGGATCTCAGAAACTCCAGTTCCTCCGGCGACGTCGTGATGCCGGAGACCGCCCTCTCCCTCCAGAGGCTGTAAACCCACATATCGCGAAACACCGGGTAGAGCGCGGCCAAAAACCTCTCCGGAGAAACGCCCCTGCCGAGTATTTCCTTGAGGATTGCGGACGACAAAGCCGGATCCGTACGAAGGCTCGACACCAGCCTCTCCATCTCGGCCCTGCTTCCGCCGCCGAGCATTGCCCGAACGGCGTCAGACGAGACCCGGCCGCTGCCCATCGCGAGCGCCTGCTCTGTCATGGATATGGCGTCCCTGAGGGCTCCATCCGCGTTTCGGGATATCTCCCAGAGCGCCGGCTCCTCCGCCTCGAAGCCCTCCGCAGAGGCTATGCTGTTGAGATGAGCCGCCATGTCGTCAGCAGATATCCTGTGAAAGGGAATGTGCAGACAGCGC
>JAISLO010000012.1 GCA_031290815.1 Synergistaceae bacterium
GCCGTCAGCTTCCGTCCGCGGTTGAGACGGACTATCCATTCGAGCCAGCGCGTCGGCAGAAAACCGGACGCCTCAATGAGCATCTCCTTCGCGTAATCGCTCGATCTGAAATCATCGAATTCGAGCGTCACGCCGCCGAAGGGGACGACTTTCGACAGCTCGCCGACGATAATCCGCGGCATCCCGTCTGCAAAGAATGTCAGGGCATAAGAGCTCTCCTCAGAGACCCTGTCCACGAGATGATTATAAGCCGGGGCTCCCAGCGAGATTATCCGGCCGGCGTCGATCTCATGTTCCGCACCTTCACTCGCAACGGCCATCAACGACAGTATTTTCCCCGTCTCCCAGGCCCAGTCGTTCTCACCCCGTGCCGCCGGGCGCGAATATGCCGGAGCCGCCGCCAAGCCGATGACGAGAATGATTGCGGCGGAGGCCAGGGCTGGAAACACAAATCCAAATCTCTCTCGGACGATCATCCTCCCGGCATCAAATGGTCTTGTTTTCACCTGATCGAAAGGAGCACCTGCATGTCGCCCTTGCTTGTTTGAAGATGAAAACCCTCGAGTCCCAGAGCTTCAACCTCATCTGTTATCAGGGAGGGAGTCGAGATGTCGCAGGCTGTTCCTTCGCCGGATATCATCACGGTGGCCCTTCCTCCGATTATGTTCGATGTCTCTGCCATCGCCGAATGTGCGATTTCGTCGAGCCCATCCAAGTCCTTCGCGATCAGCGATTTTATGACAGAGCGGGCAAAATCGGCCGAATACGCAAATATCGCCCTGCCGGACACATCTCCGAGGAGTTCTATCGCGAACGATATGTCACCGCTGAAGTCCCTCTTGGGAGGCATCGTCTTTTTGATCTCGTCCTGGTTGATCCCAAGCATGGTCTTGATCACGCTGGTCGCGCCGGACAGAAAACCATCCAGGCAGGTCAGGAGGGACTCGTTAATGTTCGGCGTCTTTTTGCCGACGATTTTCTGATCGGTTTCGGCGACGTGATAGTTCAGCCAAGCGACCAACGACCCCGAAAACGCCCTTACGACCTTCAAGTCGTAGTTCGAGTCAAGCATTCTTTTAGCAAAATTGTCGACCGTCACGATGAACCTCTTGTGCTGCAGCTTGTGCGCGTCGATATCCGCATACCCGATGGATGCCTGGTACCCTTCCTCGAACTGGAAATGCTTCACTGTGTAGTCGTATAGAAAACTTACGGCGTCCGCGCACTCTTTTCTGTAGTCCTCGCGCTGGCTGCCATCTATAACCTGCAACAGGTTGTCCACCATATTGAAGAGCTGTTGGTGCTGGCTGTCGATCGTTTCCACTCCAAGACGATATTCCTCTTTCCACATGAAAACACCCCCAGAACGATGACTCATAAAATATTACCTTATTTTGACACTTCACACGCCAAAAGTAAATGCCGCCTCCCGTCTGCCCTGACGGGAAACCTTGCAAGAGAACATACCTTTAAGCTATAATGACTCGTGGACTTTATAGTCGTATATGGTATGTATAGATCGGAGTGACATCGATGCACGAGGAATGGAGACATTTAAAACTTGGAGACCTTCTGGTCGACGCTGGAGCTATCGCAAAGGCGACTCTGGACGCTGCGCTCGAGGAGCAGAAGATTTCACGGATGCGGCTTGGTGAAATCCTGCTGAAAAACGGATGGCTGACAGAGCGTCAGCTCGCCGAGGCCCTGAGCAGGCAGCTCAAGCTTCCGCTCGTGTCCCTATCAAAATTCAAGCCCACAAAGGACGCCATCAAGATAATCCCAGAGGCCGTGGCTCAGAGGCTCGAGATAGTTCCCCTCGCAATGCTCGAGTCCGGCAAGATAGCAATAGCAATGTCGGACCCTCTGAACATCATCGCCGTGGACGAGCTGAGGATGATAACGAACTCGGAGTTCGAGATCAACGTCGCCACGGCTTCGGACGTCAGAAGGGCCCTCATGAACTTCTACAAGGCCCAGCACAGCCTGGATGACGCCATAGCGGAGGTAACGGCATCGGAGGATGACTTCGCCAGCAGCATCCTCGCCGGCGGCGCGGCACAGGACGTAATGGGGGTTTCCGCGGACGACGCGCCCGTGGTGAGGCTCGTCAGCAACATCCTCGAACAGGCCGTCAGGGATAAGGTATCGGACATTCACATAGAGGTCTACGAAAAGACCTCGAAGGTTCGCTTCCGAATAGACGGTTCGCTCTTCGAGCACGTCGAGTTTCCTTCTACGCTGCATCCCGCAGTCGTCTCCCGCATAAAGATAATAGCCAACATGGATATCTCCGAGAGAAGAAAGCCTCAGGACGGCCGTATCCTGGTCAAGATTCAGGACAAGCGCATCGACCTCCGCGTCTCCTCCCTCCCCTCGATATACGGGGAGAAGGTGGTCATGAGGCTTCTCGATCAGAGCTCGTCAAAGGTCGGTTTGGCCAATCTGGGGCTCTTCGAGGATGACATACGGACTATGACGAACAATATAAACGCCCCGCACGGCATTTTTCTCATGACTGGCCCGACCGGATCCGGAAAGTCAACGACCGTCTACTCCCTTCTGGAGGTCCTGAACAAACCGGACGTCAACATAATAACAGTCGAGGACCCGGTCGAGTTCACCGTTGATGGGATCAACCAGGTTCAGGTCAACGAGAAGGCCGGTTTGACGTTTACCGAGGCGCTGCGCGCAATCCTGAGACAGGACCCGGACAAGATAATGGTTGGAGAGGTCAGGGACTATCCAACGGCCGAGCTCGCCATACGCGCGGCGCTCACCGGCCACCTCGTCCTCTCCACTCTCCACACGAATGACGCCCCGAGTTCGGTCATGAGGCTCATGGACATGGGAATCCCATCATATCTGATATCCACGTCGCTGGTGACAGTGGTGGCTCAGCGGCTCCTCAGGCGCCTCTGTCCAAGGTGCAAGTCACAGCAGCCGTTGTCCGCGGCGATAGCTGAGGCTCACGGCGTAGCGCCCGGCACATTGGTCTATGAACCGGTGGGCTGCGATGAATGCCGGAACACTGGCTACAAGGGCAGAATCGCTGTCGTCGAAATAATGGAGGTCAACGAGGAAATCAAGCTGCTGATAAACGAAAAAGCGTCCGTTCCAGCCATACGGGACGCCGCCATATCCCATGGCATGAGACTACTCACTCAAAGCGCCATGAGAAACGTCGTAACCGGCGTTACCTCCGTTGAAGAGATGCTCGCTCTAAGCGTTCATCAAGATTGAGGGGTGTAAGAAGAACTATGGCATATCCGATTCAAGCGCTCCTGGCGGAGGTTTTGAGAAGAAAGGGCAGTGATCTTCACCTTGGCGTCGGGATTCCGGCGGCACTCAGGCTGGATGGCGAACTGCGTTTTCTTGGAGAGCCGATAAGCTCCGCCGAGCACTACGAGATGTTGTCAGCGATACTCTCTCCCAGCCAGATGGAGATTTTGAACAGGGACAAGGAACTGGATTTCAGTTTCTCGTTCAGGGCGAGCGAAGAATTGAGTTCACGATTCAGGGGAAACTGCGCGTTCGAGCGCGGAAACCTCTGTACGGCGCTGCGCGTCATCACGTCGA
>JAISLO010000013.1 GCA_031290815.1 Synergistaceae bacterium
TAACGCTAGAAAGGGCTTATTCACTACAACTTTTAATCAATCTTGAAACTGCATAAATTGTTGCGTTGCAATGTTTTACACCCTTTATTTCCTTCATTAACTGCCAAAGTCAGGATATAAACCGTGTCCCGGTCAAGCTTTTTTTACGATCGCGCTCTGTTTTCGCGCTTATTTCTGAAAAATAGCCTTATCGGCACGCCGGAGAAATCGGCCATCTTGCGCAAAATGTTCTCCATCCTGCGTTCGAACGGCTTGGTGACGAGTTTATCGTCATTCACAAAGAAGACGAAGGCCGGCGGAACACCGTCCGCCTGAGTGCAAAAGGATATCTTCAGATACCTTCCGCGGCCGTCGCCCGGCATTCGTTCAAAGATCAACACCTCCCTCACCAGTCTGTTCAGCTCGGATGTGGATATCCTCCTCCGCCTGTTCTCGTCGACGGTCTCGATATGCTGGTTCAGCCTCGATATGCCGCGCCCGGTGAGCGCAGACGCGAACAGAATCGGAGCGTGGGCGGCAAAGGGAAGTTCGTCGCGCAGCCTGTCCCGCATCTTATCCCCAACACGAGGTTCCTTCGCCACTAGATCCCATTTGTTGACGAGTATCAAAAGCCCCTTGCCGCGCTCCAGCACCTGGCCGATCAACCTCTTGTCCTGCTCAGTCGCCAGTTCTCCCGAATCCAGCATCACGACGCCCACCCTGCACCTGTCGATCGCCTGATATGTCCGCACGTTGGAAAAGTACTCGACGCTCGTGTCAACCCGAGATCTGCGCCGCAATCCGGCAGTGTCGAGGAAACGGAACCTCGTCCCGTCTATTTCGACCACGGAATCCACGACATCCCTCGTCGTCCCGGGGGTCTCCGACACGAGAGCGCGGTCCTCCCCGGCGAGGGCATTGAGAAGGCTGGACTTCCCAACGTTCGGGCGGCCCACTATGGCCACCGGTATCTCGTCCGTCCCCTCGAAATCCTCATCGCCGCGCAGCATCGACACCATCCCGTCGAGCAGTTCCCCCATGTTGAAATTGTGCTCCGCGCTGACAGGAAGCACCAGGTCAAAGCCGAGAGCCGACGCGTCGTACGCCGCATCCAGTTTTTCCGGGTTGTCCAGCTTGTTCACGGCGACAACGACCGGTTTGCCGCCCCTTCGAAGCATTCCGGCTATCTCCTCGTCCATGATCGTGAGCCCCTCGCGCCCGTCGAGCACCAACACAGCCCCGTCGCTCTCATCGAGTGCGTGTTTCACCTGCAGTTCCATCCTGGCCACGATATCCGGCGTCGCCCCCTCCGTCTCGCCCATTATCCCGCCGGTGTCGACCATGTAAAAATTGCGCCCGTCCCATGACATCTCCCCGTACAGGCGGTCCCGCGTCACGCCCGGGAAGTCGTCGACAATGGACTCACGGCGTCCAAGCAGCCTGTTGAATATCGACGACTTTCCGACGTTCGGCCTTCCTACGATCGCTATGATACCCATGTAAACCACCTCTGCCGATACTATAGCAGATAACGTGGTCAATTCGCCAATGGAAACGGTGATAATCATTTATTATAGAGAACATGGCCCCGAGGCGCGGGCATGCAAATCCTAGAAAGCGAGGCGTTGGTCGTATGTGCGGAATAATGGGGTACGTCGGAGGGGACAGGGCAAGCGGTATAATATTGAACGGACTGACTAAACAGGAGTACCGCGGGTATGACTCCGCCGGCATCGCGCTCTGCTGCAAGGAGGGAATAAAGAGCGCGAAGATAGTCGGCAGGGTCTCAGGGCTCGTCAAGCTGGTCGAAAATATGCCTCAGGAGTGCTTGGAGGCGCGTTCGGGCATAGGGCACACGAGGTGGGCGACTCACGGCGGGGTCACCGTCACCAACGCTCACCCCCACGAGAGCGCCGACAAAATGGTCACGCTCGTGCACAACGGCATAATCGAGAACTCAAAGGAGATAAAGGCCGACCTCAAGGCAAAGGGCATAGACTTCACCACCGAGACGGACACGGAGGCGGCCTGTCAGCTTCTGGCATATCTCTACGATGGCGACGCGCTCGCGGCCATGACCGGCCTCGTCCGATCGCTCACGGGGGCGTTCGCCCTGGTCATCATGTTCAGGGACAGGCCCGATGAGATTTGGTGCGCGAGAAAGGGATCGCCGCTCGTGACCGCCAACTCCGGAGGAGCGAGCTATTGCGCGTCCGACCCGACCGCGCTCCTCGAATTCACCCACGACCTGTTCTTCCTCGACGAGGAGGAGATGGCCGAACTGAAGCCGGAGGGCTGCAGATTCTTCGGTTTTGACGGGGCGCGCAAGGAGAAGGAGTCCATCTTCCTGAACTGGGACAGCATAATGGCGGACAAGGGACATTACGAGCACTTCATGCGCAAGGAGATAGAGGAGCAGCCTGACGTTCTGCGGCTCACGATAGACACCCATACCGTCCTGACCAGCGTCAGCATGGAGAGGACCCTGGACCTGCCCGACGGCCTCATGAGGCGCGTCGGCCACGTTCAGTTCGTCGCGTGCGGTACATCGCACTATGCGACTCTGGTGGCTCAGAACATAATGGAATCGCTCGACGACGAGGTGGACGTCAGAGCGGAGGTCGCATCCGAGTACAGGTATCGCAATGTCCGAGGCGGGGACGACACGCTCGCCGTATTCGTATCGCAAAGCGGCGAGACCGCCGATACCCTGGCCGCTGCGAGGCTCGCCCGCTCGAAGGGGACCCATTGCATAGCGATAACGAACGTCCGAGGCTCGACGATCGACAGGGAGGTCAAACACACCCTGCTGTCAATGGCCGGTCCAGAGATAGGCGTTGCCGCCACCAAGACATTCACGGGCCAGATAAGTCTGCTGGCCCTGCTGGTCATGCAGCTCCTGAAGGATCGCGGCTCGCTGTCGGCCAGCGACGAGGCTCGCATCATCGGCGGGATGAGGATGCTGCCCGCTCACGTGCATTCGATACTCGAACGGGAGGGAGAGATCAGGTCGCTCGCCGAGAAGTACTCCGCTTCTAAGGGTTTCTTCTTCATCGGTCGCAGGGAGTGCGTTCCGCTTACAATGGAGGCGGCTCTGAAGCTCAAGGAGATAGCCTACCTGCCGTCAGAGGCTTACGCCGCTGGCGAGATGAAACACGGGCCGATAGCCATGCTGGACGAAAATTTGACTGTGTTCGCCTTCGTTCCGGACAACGACCTCAGGGAGAAGACCCTCTCCAACGTGGAGGAGTGCCGCGCCCGCAACGCGCCCATAATACTGCTCGCCACCGAGGGCGACTCGAAAGCGAAAGATCACGCCAACGACGTCCTTTATATCCCAAGGACGGAGCGTGAACTGTTTCCATTCGCAGGCGTTGCAGCGCTCCAGTTGTTTGCGTATCACGTGGCCAGAACCCTGAAGCGCGACATCGATATGCCAAGAAACCTCGCGAAGAGCGTGACGGTCGAGTGACGTTGCGGCGCGTAGGATTATAACTTACATTTGGCAGGTATACGGGATGATACGGTGATTTAATCAGGCTTGTTCTTCACTTTAAGATCTTCTTTTATCCATGCCGCGACGAGCTTGTCCAGCTTCGCCAGGTCGATGGGTTTGGACAGATAATCGCTGAAACCGTTCTCCAGGAACATCTCGCGCATTCCGGAAATGGCGTTTGCGGTCAGCGCTACGATGGGGATGGAGCTTCCCCCCTCCAGTCTTCGGATCTCGGAGGCGGCCTCCAAACCGTCCATACCGGGCATCATGTGATCCATGAAGACGAGGTCGTACTGATTTTGCTTCACGAGGGCAATGGCGATCTCCCCGGACTGGCACGTGTCGATATTCATCCCGTATGGCTGCAGCAGGCTCTCGATCACCGCCAGATTGACTTTGGAGTCGTCGACGGCGAGGACCCTCGCCTCCGGCGCTGTGAATCCGATGTTACGCTTCTCCGCGCCTGGCTTGGCGGCTTCGGTTGCCTTGGCCCTCTGTCCGAAGGGCCGTTTGTCAGCGACGCTCTGAGGGATGACGGCGGTAAACACGCTGCCCTTTCCGTATGTGCTGCGCACGGTGATCTCGCCGCCCATCATGCGGCACAGATTTTGGGAGATGGCGAGGCCAAGGCCGGTTCCCTCGATGCCATGGTTTTTTTGAGGATCGACCTGGTTGAAACTGCCGAAGAGCTTCCGCATGTCCTCCTGCCTGATCCCTATCCCGGTGTCGGCCACCTCGAAGGAGAGCAAGATCTTGCCGTCCTCCCTGGCCGTGCCGGAAACGGTCAATGTGACGGAACCCTCGTTGGTGTATTTGACGGCGTTGCCGAGGAGGTTCAGCAGGATCTGCCTCACGCGGACCATGTCGCCGCGCAGCTTGCTGGGCAAGCCGGCGTCGATGTTCGTGACAAACTCCAGCGGCTTTTCCTCGAGCTTGAATTTGATGATGTTCTCCACGTCGTGCATCAAGGAGCTGAACATATAATCGGTGTTCACGATGTCCATCTTTCCCGCTTCTATTTTCGAAAAGTCCAAGATGTCGTTGATGATGGAAAGCAGGCTGATTCCGGCCTGTTTTATGTTCAGCACGTCCCCTGAGGCGTCGGCGGGCAGATCGCGCTGGAGCAGAACTTCGGAAAGGCCTATTATGACGTTCATGGGCGTGCGTATCTCGTGACTCATCCTTGCAAGGAACGCGCTTTTGGCTCTGGAGGCTTCCACGGCCAGACGGGTCTGGTTCTGCAGTTCCTCCGTCCTCTGGCTGACCATCTCCCGCAGGTCAATTTCATTCTGACGGTGGCGGGCGATTTTTTTTCTGTGGCTGTATATTTTCAGCACGATAAATATCAGCATGACGAGCAGGACAGCGGCGGCGGCGTATGCGACGCGCGCAATCCGCCACCTTTCGCCGCTGTCGCTCAGCAGTATCCAGCGAGTCTGGATCTCGGTCTTTTCCGCCTGCGTAATCGAGGAGAATACCTTATCCAGAATGCGGCGCAGCTCCGGCCAGTCATCCCGGACTCCCATGTGGAAGCCCTTGTTTATGTCCGAGTCAAATGTTATATAGTTCAGGTTTGACAGGCCGAGGTTTCGGATCAAGTACACAACGGTGGGCAGATAACCGAGCATGGCCTCTTCCCTGCCATCCGATACAGCCAGGACGGCTTTCTCCTCCGACTCGTACAGGCTGAGGCTAGCTTTGAGGACAGAGAAAGCGAAGTCGGCGTTGGATGTGTTCCCCTGCACGGCAATGGGCCGACCGCGAAAATCGTCGATGTTATTGACGGGGCTGTCCTCCCGTACCACAATAGCCAGCTTGTATTCATAATAAAGCTGCGAGAGCAGGAAATTTCTTTCCCGTTCCGCAGTCCAGCCCAGGGTGGGAAGCAGATCCAACTCATGGGCCAGCACTCTTTCCTGTGCTTCGGCATAGGGAACCTCTTTGGCCGGCTCGAAGCGCAGTCCCGTCTTGGCGCTGATCAACGCCAGATAATCCGGAGCGATGCCTGCGTAATGTCCATTGATGTCCAAGAACTCGAACGGAGCGAATATCGGGTCGATGCCCACGCGGATGACTGGATGTTCCTGGATGAAATTCCTCTCGGCTTCAGTCAGATCCAGAACAGGACCCTGCGCAAATATTCCGGGCTGCGGAACGGCCAACAGAAACACTGCGGCGAGAAGACAATATAACAACCGAGTACGTTTCCATCCGATGCCGCATAACAATACGCAATCACTCTCCTCATAGCCGCTGTCCGGTCCGCGCTTGTCATTAAAACTCGATTTCAAGCGAGCGTGGGCTGAAAATTCGATGAAACATAAAAATGTTCTTTAAAATTAAGCAAGAAGGTCCGTCCATACCCTCCGCTTCATTTTACTATAACGACACTCTTTGAGCAAATCCCATCAGTCCCAAGGCAAAGGTCGTAAAGGTTGCGAATGACCGCAGTTGAAAATGGAAAAAGCCGGTGTTTAAGCGGCTTTTTGATTAACGTTCATCATCTTGAGTAATGTTTTGGCGGACCCACATGGATCAGAACCATAGGTGCCGCGGATCAGCCCCGCTCGTCTTGCTCGGCCGCGGACTGCGACACCCAGGATCTCCCCCCCTCGGAGCCCCAGTTCGCCAGCGTCCTTCCCGCCCATTCGAAGCGCTTCACCGGACGCCCTCGCGGCGCGTCTGGGGTATTTGTTCGGGAACTCGCGACCCATCACCAGCCGGACTATTTCGTCCCAGTCAGCCTCTTTCGCCTCGATGGCCGCGATCTTCCGGCCCTCCCGCAGTATGGCAACGCGGTCTCCGATCTTCAATATCTCCTCGACGCGGTGCGATATGTATATGACTGACAATCCCAGGCGCTTCAAAAAA
>JAISLO010000014.1 GCA_031290815.1 Synergistaceae bacterium
CCAATCAATACAACAACACCATATCGCATATCAAAGCCCTGGTATCCAGCATTCAGGAGACATCCGCATATATGGCCGAGGCGTCCAGGGACTTCCACGAGAGCGCGTCGATGTCGTCAGTCGGGACCGACAGGATCTCGCACAGCATAGAACAAGTCTCCCTCCAGTCCAACAAACAACGCGCGGAGATAGAGTCCATAACGACGTCGATCGACGGAATAGCCGAGGACATCGCCAACATCACCGGCAAACTCGACACGATGGCGCAGGGCGCGAAGGAGTCCGTCAGAATATCCAACGAGGGCGGGGAGTTCATGCGGACCGCGGTCTCCCAGATGAAAATGATAGAGTCCGCTGTGAACGTCTCCTCCGAGGTCGTGACCGCCCTGGTGGAGAGATCGAACGAGATCGGGAGAATCGTGAAGACGATAGCCGACATATCGAGCCAGACGAACCTCATCGCGCTGAACGCGGCCATAGAGGCCGCTCGTGCAGGAGATCAGGGACGAGGCTTTGCCGTGGTCGCGGAGGAAGTGGAAAAGCTGGCCGGAGAGTCGCAGGCCGCGGCCGCGGAGATATCTCACCTGATATCCTCCATACAGGAGGAGACCTCTCACGCAGTCGACGCGATGGCAAACGGAAAGGAAGAGGCGAAAAAAGGATCGTTCGCTGTGAGCGACGGAGGGCGGGCGTTCGATGAATTGGCCCAGAGGGCGGTTCAGAGCTCGGAAGGACTCTCCGGCGTCGCCGTGATGATGCATGAGATGTCCTCCAAGACGTCCAGCATCGCGTCCGCCGCGCGCAACGTCGAGGATTCGAGCCGGGCGATAGCGAGTGATTCGCAATCGGTCGTAGCGGCCACGGAGGAGCAGTCCGCCTCCATGTCGGAGGTCTCGAACTCGTCTCAGAAGCTGGCCAAGATCTCCGCCGACATGCTCGAATCGACCAGACGTTTTACCGTCTGAGGAGTAGAAGCAATATTCTGAATTAACAAAGGTTTTACCTGGCCGTAATTTTATTTTCACATGTCTTTTTTATACTTAAACCGTTCTGAAGCATTGGGAGGGGTTTAGCTGTGAAAAAGACGAATTTTATCCCGAACGGCCGGTTTTACAAAGGGAATATACACTGCCACTCGACGCGGTCCGACGGCTGCCTGCCGCCGAAGGGGGTCGTCGAGGCATATCGCGGGAAGGGCTATCATTTCATCGCGTTTACGGAACATAATCTGTACTCTGATTTTTCGGAATTCAACGGGGATGACTTCATCACAATACAGAGCGTAGAGGCTAGTCCAGCCATGCCGGACGGTGAGATTCGCGCTTATCACTTTATCGCGCTGCCGGGCGGTCAAGAGCTGATAAGAAAAGCGTCCCTGCCGATGTATCGGCACGGAGATGAAACTCCAGGCGAGCCGTTCTCTTCATTTGATGATCTGCAAGATTTTATAGATAATTTCCATAACCGCGGATACATGGTAATGATAAATCACCCCTTCTGGTCACGGATCGAGTATGAGCAAATACTGCCGCTGAAAAATTTGTTCGCCCTTGAAATTTACAATTTCTGCTCCGGAATAACCGAGAATATGGCCGAATCGAACGTCTGCTACGACGCGCTGCTCAGAAACGACATGAGGCTGTGGTGTGTCGCTGTGGACGACAATCACAACATGTTTCCGCTGTCTGGCGCGAGGCGCGACAGTTTCGGGGGATTCATACAGGTTAAAGCGGAGTCTCTTTGCGAGGGGGATATATGCGACGCCATTGCCAGGGGAAGTTTTTATTCCTCGACGGGGCCCGAAATACATGATTTCTACCTGGATGGTAGTACGGTTCATTTTTCCTGCTCACCCGCCGCCAGGATATATATCTCCGGAGATGTTCGCCAGGTACTGTCGGCTGTGGCGGAGGATTCGGAACACCTGCTGACCGGGCTCGAAGGGAAAATTTCCGGCTACGAGAAATACGTTCGCGCGGAGTGTTACGACGCGAACGGGAAGAAAGCGTATACAAATCCCATATTCCTGAGCGGCGGGGAAGACGTTTAAATGACGGGGATCGAACTGCGCGGCGTCGAAAAAGCATACGGCGGCAATAAGCCCGTCATCGAAAACCTCGACGTTCAAATAGAGGAGGGCAGCTTCACCATACTCCTGGGGCCTTCCGGCTGCGGGAAATCTACCATCCTGCGGATGATTGCCGGGCTCGAAAAGGAAACCGCCGGCGAAATATTCATAAACGGCATAGACATGCGCGGCGTCAGTCCCGGCGCGAGGGAGATCGCGATGGTGTTTCAGAATTACGCGCTGTATCCGACCATGACCGTCAAGGAAAACATCGAATTCGGGCTGAAAAACATAAAGGTGCCGAAGCCCGAGCGCGAGGCGCGGGTTGGAGAGGTGATCGAAATGGTCGGCCTGACGGAGTACATGAACCGCAAACCGCAGCATCTGTCCGGGGGACAGCGCCAGCGAGTGGCGCTCGCGAGGGCTATAGTGAAGAAGCCGAAGGTCTTTTTGATGGACGAGCCTCTGTCAAACCTCGACGCCAAACTGAGGGCGCAGATAAGGACGGACCTGATCGAGCTGCACCGAAACCTGGGCGCTACTTTCGTCTACGTGACCCACGATCAGGTTGAGGCAATGAGTATGGGAACCGACATCGTTCTGCTGGAGAGCGGCAGAATCCGCCAACAGGGCGCGCCGGAATCAATTTATTCCGCCCCAAAAAATTTGTTTTCGGCCCAATTTATAGGATCTCCGCCGATGAATATCATCAAAGCGGAAAATTTGGAGCACGGCGGCGCCTCTCTTCCGCCAGGCACAGTCAGTTTGGGTTTCAGGCCGGAGAAGGTCATCGTCAGCGGCGAGGGGCGCGCGCCGGAGAGAGGGCAGATCTCGTTTCGCGGCGAACTCGTCGCCAGGGAGATACTCGGCGATCACGCCATATACAAATTCAAAACCGCTTTCGGCTGCATCCATACAAAGACCATGTCGGGATCGACAGTCGAATATGGCAAGTGGTCCGTCCGCGTCGACGCGAAATATCTCTACTACTTCGACGAGAAAGGTGACGTCATCAAATAGCTGGGAGGAAAAACGTATGAGTGATTTTGACAAAGTAATTGACGCATCCAAGCCTTTAGCAATACCGATACCGAGGATGGCCGCGGCGGAGAGATTTTTCAGAAGCACGGCGAGAGCGGCGACTCCGTATATAATGGTCGCGCCCGCTATTTTGACGCTTTGTGTTTTCGTGGTGTATCCCATCCTGTACATGATCTGGCTGAGCGCGTTCAGATGGGACATGATCGGTCCCAAGATTTACGTCGGCCTTGGAAATTTTCTCGATCTGTTCTCAAACCAGGATTTTTATGTGGTGATGGGCAACACCTTCATGTTCGTGTTTTTCAGCGTTTCCATATCCATTGTCCTGGCCCTGCTCCTCGCCATTTACCTCAAGGCTAAGACGAAAATCAACGCGCTCCTCCAAGGTTTTGTATTCACGCCTTACGTAATATCCATGGTGTCGGTCGCTTTTATCTGGGTCTGGCTCATGAACAGCGAATACGGGCTGCTGAACTACATGCTCGGCAAGGCTGGCGTAAGCGGAGTGCGATGGCTGGAGGACTCCCGAGTCGCCATGTATTCCATGATTCTCGTCGCGGTCTGGAAGGGGGTCGGCTACAACGTTATAATCCTCATCTCGGCGATGCATGCCATACCGAATCAGTTATATGAGGCGGCGATCCTCGACAACACAAAACCGCTCAAGATGTTTTTCCGCATAACCCTGCCGATGATCTCCCCGACGCTTTTTTTCCTGACGCTGATGAACATCATCGCTTCCTTCAAGGTTTTCGATCAGGTGGCGCTGATGACGCGCGGCGGGCCGGTCAACGCGACAAATACCCTCGTCTTCGACATTTACCAGTTCGGCTTCAAGTTCTATCAGCTTGGCTACGCTTCCGCGGAGGGCGTAGTGCTGATGGCCGTGATAGCGATCTGCACAGTGGCTTACTTCGGCGCTCTATCAAGGCGCGTTCATTACGGGGCGGAAATCTGATGCGTTCTCAATCCGGCGTTTTCTGGAGAACGTTCGGGAAGGCGTGCCGATTAGCCGTCAATCTGCTCATCTTCGCCGTATTCTTCGTCCCGTTTTACTGGATGTTTTTGACCGCCGTCAAAAACCTCGGACAGACGCTGCGCCTCCCCCCGGCGTTCTGGGTATCCGCTCCGCATTGGGAGAATTTCGGCAAGGTTTTCGACGCGATACCCTTCTTCTCCATGCTGAAAAACAACCTCGTCATGACGTTCGGCATCATGATATGCCAGTTTTTCACGGTCATCCCGGCGGCTTACGCCTTCGCGCGCTTCAAGTTCGCCGGCGGACGATTCCTGTTCGGGCTGACGCTCGCCACCATGATGATCCCGGCTCAGCTCGTCTTTCTGCCCTTGTTCCTTATGTTCAGCAAGATGGGGCTGGTGAACAGCTATGCGTCCCTCATACTGCCGTGGGCGACCAGCTCATTCGCCATCTTCATGCTGCGCCAGACATTCAAGCAGGTCCCCCAGGAACTCATAGAAGCGGCGAAACTCGACAACGCGAGCGAGTGGAAAATAATATTCAAACTGATGCTGCCCATAGCGAAACCCACCATAGTGACGCTCGGCCTCATCACGTTCATCCTGAACTGGAACGACTACTTCTGGCCCTTTGTGCTCACCACCAATAACGCGGTCAGAACGCTTCCGGTCGGAATAACATCTCTCAATATAGTGGACGGCGGCGTCAAGTATCACATACTGATGGCGGGCAACGTTCTGCTGGTGGCCCCGGCGCTGGCCGTGTTCCTCTTCGCTCATAAACAGATAATAAAGGCGTTTACCTACATGGGGGGCAAATAGAACGGTGTTCGCGGTTTTTTCGACCGTCGCCCGGAAAGGGGGATCGCTTTTCGTGTTTTAACGGCGGCGGATTGCAGTGGTCAAGTTCGTCTTTGGGAAATAAAAACTGATATGACGGCGGTATGTGAATATGAAGAAAATATTTGTCTTTTGCGCCATGCTGATCGCGATCGTGTCCGCGGCGGTATTGCCATGCGCGTCGCCCGCCGCGGCGAAGCCTGTCGAGCTGACCTTTTGGTACTCATGGACGGACCTGATCCAGGAGAACAATATAAATCTCGCCAAGATGTTCAACGAAACGCGCGGCAAAGAGCTGAACATCCAGGTTACGGCGGAATATCAAGGCACCTACAACGAACTCCACCAAAAACTGCAGGCCGCTTACGTCTCCGGCAAGACTCCATCGGTCACGGTTATGGAGATAGCGTCCATAAAAAGGTTCGCCGAAAGCGGCGTAATTCTGCCGCTGAGTCCATACATCGAGCGCGACAAAATTGATATGGACGATTTCTACAAAGGTCTGCTGATAAACTGCGAGGTAGGCGGAACCTGGTTCGGGCTGCCATACCTGCGCAGCACTCCGATACTGTACATGAACACGACGCTGCTTAAGAAAGCCGGTCTCGATCCAAGCGGCCCGAAGACATGGGCGGAACTCGCGGAATATTGCAAGACCATCAAGGAAAAGACAGGCGCTTACGGCATCACACTGAACTCAGACGTATGGATATTCGAGGCGTTCATGTTCGAGAACGGCGCCGCGACGCTCTCGCCCGACGAGAGCAAGAGCAACATCAACTCGCCGGAGTCCAGGGCGGTGTTCGCGTTTTTCAGAGACCTGGTCGACAAGGGCTACGTGCGCTGCGTGGCGGGAGATGATTACGGAAAGGTCGCGGCCGACATAATGAATCAGAAGACAGCGATGTTTTTCAACTCGACGTCCGATCTCACATATAATTTCGATCTGGCGAAGGAGAACGGTTACGAGATCAACACCTGCTTCATCCCCGCGAACAAGACATACGGCGTGCCGACGGGCGGCTGCAATCTCGTCATGACCTCGCGCCAGACCGACGAGGAACGCGAGGCGTCGTGGGAATTTATCAAATGGATGACCGAGACGAAACAGGCGGCCTATGCTCACGCTTACACCGGCTATGTCGCGAGCCGCAAAAGCGCCGCCGCATTGCCCGAAATACAGGCGCTCTACAAGGAGAAACCCCAGTTCAAGATCGCGCTGGATCAGTTGGAGCTGTACGGTCACGGACGCCCGATGAACCCGGGTTACACTCAAGTTATCGTCGAGTGGACGGCCGCGATGGACGCGATCTGGAGCAACGGCGCTGACATCGATTCGACGCTCTCCGCAGCCGACGCCAAGATCGTCGGGATGAACATGCTGGGCGCTAAATAATAAGGAGGACCGATCATGAACAATATGCGAAAGATAAGCGCGGCGGTTTTGGCAATCACGCTTCTGTTAGGGGTAATGGCGGGCGTTGGCGCCGCCGCCTCCTACAAGGATACGGTGAAAGAGATCGTTTTATGTTACCTGCCCAATGAGGGAAGCGAGGAGTTCGCAGAGTACAGGGGGCTGTTGCAGAAGGATTTGGGGGATTATCTGGGCGTTAAAGTCACAGAGGTAAACGCAGCCGACTACAACGCCGTAGTGGAAGCCATGCGCACCAAGCACGCAGACATAGCAGCCTTCGGTCCTGTGTCATACGTTCAGGCGTCTGAACGCTCCGGCG
>JAISLO010000015.1 GCA_031290815.1 Synergistaceae bacterium
AGTTAAAATTATAATATCTGTTCCGTAAAACCCTTGATGAGGGATAAAACAATTTTAAAATTTGATTTTTTAGAGGTTCCCCAAAATACATTCAAAAACTTCTCTACTATATTGGGGCGTGTTTGAAAACTCAAATGTAAGGCATGTTGTGCTATTTCAACAAAATCATAACTGAAGCTAAAAACACAAAACTTAAAAATATGCGTGATAATTTGTCATATCGTGTGGCCACTCGACGAAACTGCTTGAGCTTGTTCGTAAAAAGGCAAACAGATTCAAATACCCTGATGTCATCTCTGTTGAAGCAACTATGTGAGTTAAGGAACTTCTTGAGCATGGATCACAAGAATAACACCACTGCGCAAGCAAGGATTTTTCCCGTAATGCTGGCGCGTTCCTGTCAATCGTGACAGGAACGCGATTATTTCCCGGAATTCCTCCGCGCGAAGTACTCCTCCACCGATCCGGGCCTCAGGTTGTACATTATCTCCCAGTATTTCTCCTTGCCCTCGACGCCCCAGTGGACGTATTTCGTGAAATCCCCGAACTCTCTTGCGGTTCCTTTTCTGAGTATTTCAAGCTGATGCCTGTGTTCTCGCCAGTATTCCGTCTCCCATTCCACTATGTCCCTCGGGTCTGGACGGGGAAAGTCGTACAGTCTCTCCCTCATCTTTTCGATCGTTTCGACCAGGCTTCTGTTGGGACAGTGACTGAGGACGATGTTGTGGAATTCCGCGTTGATCTCGCTGTCTATGGGAAGGCCTTCCTTTACATATCCTTCGACGGTCTCTATGAGGGCTTCGAGTTGTTTCGCGGAATTTTTTTTTGTTCCTTCGAAGGAGAGTTCGAAGGCGGTTCCCTCCAGCGCCCCTCCTATCTCCTGGAGTTCCATCACGTCGCGGACGGCGAGTTCTCTCACAACCGCCCCCTTGCAAGGGATTATCTCCACCAATCCCTCGGCCTCCAGTTGGATCATGCAATCCCTGTAGGGCGTCCTGCTGATCCCCAGTTTGTCGAATATCTCCTTCTGATTGATTTTTTCGCCCCGACGAAGTTCCCCGTTGTTCATTTTTTGCCTAATATAGTCATATAGTTTCTTTCTTAGCGATTCGTTATGAAAAAGCGGCATTATTGAAGTTCCTCCGAAATTTGCTTGATTAAGGCCGATAATAAGTATATCATACGCCCATTGACATGCTGCATGTTGCATACGGCACTCAACCCTTTCGATAGGAGCGTGAGGATTCTTGTATGAAGCGTTAGTCGAATATTTCGAGATCCCGGACGTAGCGTTGAAATTCATTCCGCTCTTTTTGCGCAGAGATGAGATAGCGGCCCTCGAAAAAATGGGACGCTCCGCGTATCCTCCTGAAAAACTCGCCGAACTGCTGGGCGGCGTGACCGCGGATCCCGGACGCTTTATCTCCGACGCTTACTCCAGATGCGTGCTGAGCAAGGTCGAGACGCCGGACGGGATATGCTTCAGGGCCGCGACCTTCTACGACAGGCTCGCTTATTTCACCCAGTTCGAGCCGGATGTCTGGAAATCCGTGTCCGCGGCGCAACGGGCCGAAATCGACGGCTGGTATGTCCGCAAATACGCGGACGGAGCGCGTCCCAGGCTCGAAAACGCGCTGCGCGATCCTTCCAAACTCATCGAAAACGCTTTTTTCTTCACCTTGGACGAGACCCTCAAACTGATAGACGACCTGGAAGACGACCCCTACGTGGTCCCGTGCAACTGTAAGACGGTGGCGCTGAACTGCGCGGACAGAAAACCGAACGGAGTCTGCGTTCTATTCAAAAAAGGCGTCAATTCACCCTGGGACAGGGGACATGGCAGACAACTCACGAGAAAGGAGGCCAAAGAACTTGTAAAGTTTGCCAATAGTAAAGGGTTGATGCAGACGTCGGAGATGGAGGCCGCGATATGCAACTGCTGCGGTTGCTGCTGTTACCCGATCAGGGCGTCGCGCATGATCGGCGCGAAAGGATTGTGGCCGAAAAAGGTATATGACGTTGTGTGGAACCAAGATCGCTGCGTTGGCTGCGGAAAGTGCGCCGGGATATGCAACTTCGGGGCGTTCCGCGTGGAGGGACGTGAGATCGTCTTCGACAGGGACTCCTGCTGGTCATGTACTATCTGCGCGAATCACTGTCCAGTTGGCGCTATCACACTCGAACGTATCTGATATATGAGGGGGATGATTCATAACAATGCTTACTTCTGTCGATAATGTCGTAATTGTCATAGCGGCTGTCGCCATCATGGCGATAGGGTATTATTTCTCGAAATCTATCACCGATATGGAAAGTTATTATCTCGCAAACCGCAGTCTCCCATGGTCTTTGGTCATCGGCACTCTCATGGCTTCTTGGTACGGCGGGGTCGGAGTGGTCGGTACCGTCGGTTACGCGTCGGTATTCGGGCTGGCGTCCTGGTTCATCTGGTCGATAGGGGCGCACGCCGTTCGTTTCCCGCTGGCTCTGTGGGTCGGACCCAGGATACATGTCAGGTCTGACATAACGGTGCCGGACGTCATGCAGAGTGTCTACGGCAAGGCGTCCGCCATCATAGCGTCGGTATTTCTCTTTATCTATTGCGCTCAGGTCGGCGAGATAACGGCCACCGGCTTCATCGGAGAGGCCGCGTGGGGCGCCAACAAAGTGTTGCTGGGTACCATCATCGTCGTATTCACCATCGCCCTGACCTGTCTCGGCGGGCTCATGGGAGTGGCTGTGACCGACATGATATTCTTCTTTTTCATGGTGGCGAGCGTCAGCCTCGTGTTCCCGCAGATATTCGACAGCGTCGGAGGCCTCGCCGGAATAAGGGAAGCCACCGCCGCCAACCCCGCCTACATGCACCCGGTAGCCGGAATGCCTATCTCAAAGGCGTTGATGCTGATCATACTCTGCATCAATGTCTACGCGGATCCGACGTTCTACCAGCGATTCTCGGCCAGTAATTCCGCGAGGACCGGCCGCCGCGCCATGCTCACCTGTTTCTGCATCTGGATGGCGTTTGACGCCGTCACCGAACTCTCGGGGATCATAGTCGGTGTCAAATACCCTGATCTCCAGCCGGAGATGGCGTACATCACCATGATCCTGGAGAACCTGCCCCAGGGGCTGAGGGCGCTTTTCATTCTGGGACTTTTCGGCGCGATAATATCGACGCTGGACAGCTACTATCTCATCGGCGGCACCGCGCTCGCCAAGGATATCTATCAGAGATTGCTCCCAAACTCGAAACTGAGCGACAGACAGATAATAAACTTCAGCAGGGCGGGATCATGTATTCTTGGGCTCATGGGCCTCGGCATGGCGTTCCGGTTCACTCTCGTGTACGACGCCATCGTGTTTTTCTCCAGTCTGTGGATGTCCACCGGCTTCGTGGCGGTGATCATGGCCCTCATGTACAGGGGCAAAAAGACTCCGATGGCGGGGCTGGCGTCAATGATAGCCGGTTGCGTCATTTTCGCGTGGTTCAAGCTGTACCCGCTGACGATCTCCGAGAGTTTTGGGACCTTGGAACCTCTTCTGGTGGCCCTGCCCGCGTCTTTCATCGCGTGGCTGATAGGGAACCAGATCGGAGAGGATAAGAACATTGGCGACAGCGTCATAAGAGGTTAGGGGGATATAGACATGTCAAACGAAACCAAAGCCGCGAACAATGCCGAGGACAGGATAGAGTGGTTCGGCATAGACGGTCTGCTCTGCGCGATCTACGTCATCGAAGCGTTTTTTATCGGTTACTGCATCATTCACAACGTGGACATAGTGGTGGGACGTATCGTGCCATACGCTGTGTCTCTGGTGACCGCTCTGGTGTTCTTAAAGTATCTGCGCGAGGTGTTCTCGTTCTCCCGGAGCAAAGAGAAGCGGTGAACGCGGCGCGCGCCGGAGGGATTTTGTCTTGATACTGAGGAGTTTTCCCATAAAAATGAGCGAGGAGAGCGCGCGGAAGATATCCGAAAAAAACGTGAATTTCCTCACCAGATTTTGGCTCGGGAAAGATCCTGAGATAGAACTCCGGCGCGTGTTCATTGAGAACAGGCTGATAACTTTCACTATAACGCGCGGGCCGTCGTTGCTTGACAGGTTGTTCAGGAAAAACCCGGCGCCCGGAAAGAGCAGGATAAGGGTGATAGCGAATGGCTCGACCTGCGGTGTCTCCTATTACGACGGCGCGGGGCTAGAGATAGTGGAGACCGAGGTTGGCGAGGGCGAGGCGCAGCATTCCGATTTTCCCGACGACGCTCTCGTGACGAGGGGAAACGCTCTCGCCCGAAGGATACTTCGCAGGAGAGTCGGAGGGAATATCTCACTGGATGTGGAGAATATAG
>JAISLO010000016.1 GCA_031290815.1 Synergistaceae bacterium
CTTTGCCTGGAGCAACCAGACGATAGCGGTGTTCGCCTTTGCTATCATAACGATCTACCTCATCGCCAAAGGGCATACCATCGCTCCGTTCATGTCGCTCATCCCGGGCGCGTGGTATTGTTTCATCACGTTCAGCTACATCTGCAACGCGAAGATCGGCCTCAACCTGCCAATGAACGTAGCCTACATACTCGGCGTGGTGCTCGCTGCCGTTTATTCTTTCCTCGTTTACCGCAAGGGCCTGAGCCTGCGCGAGAAGAAAACGCAGTTGGAGGCCGTTCCAGTGTTTTAGGCGATCCATGCCAGATCTGACGATCAGGGCTGTATAAACCGGCGGTTCGCAAGGGGATTTGATTTTCGCCGCCGCGGCGCGTCATAGTCAGAGCAGGGCCGCAGACGACACAGCGCCCTGCTCTGTTTGCGCCATAATCGGAACGCCTCCGCCCGGAACGCGCGGCAAGCCTGGAAACATCCCTGGCCAGCCAAAGGCAATGATTCAGCCCGTTATGCCCGCGCGGTTCATGATGTTCTCATCGCGTCATTTCGCGCTTTTGCGTCATTTCTTGCAAAGATATCAGAAAAGTCCTTGACAATGCCCCGGAGCGCGATAAATTAATTGGAGATGTCAGGATGATGACCGGAAACGGCCGGGGAGGGGAAAAAATGTCCAATCAGGAAACGTCACACAAGATTGTTCCGTGCAGTCTGGACGACGAGTCGTTCGTGTTCGTCAGCTATGCCCACACGGACTCGCGAACGGTATTTCCAATCGTCGAGGGCATCAGCGAGCGGGGGTTTTCCGTGTGGTACGACAAGGGGATAAGCATCAGCTCGACGTGGACAGACGAGATTGCCACGGCGATAATGAACTGCAAAATTTTTGTCGTCTTTATAACGAAATCGTCGGTCGCCTCATCGTATGTCAGATCGGAGATAGAATTCGCGCTTAACAACAAGATCAAGATGATCCCCGTCTATCTGGACGGGATGGAGGTCCTTCCTCCTGGGCTCGCGCTCGGCCTGAACGCGACTCAGGGCATCACGGACACGAGGGATCCAGAGAAGATAGCTGCGCTGATCTGCGATGTCCTCGACTACAACAAGGTGACGAGACGAGGCGGGGCTGTCTCACATCAAAAAGGAGATGGGACATGCGAGCGCGGAAAGCCCGGCTGGGGTTCCAAACGTTTCCGCCTGTCCGTTGCCGCGGCGATTATCGCAGCGATCGCGGCGGCCGGGTTATTGTTCGCGCAATGGGCGAATCGCGGCGCGTATTCGATAGAACTCGCCAAGGCGAACTTTCTGCCGGCTGAACCGCTCAAGGTAAAGATATCCGGCATTTCACGGCCAGATGTCTTGGATACCGCCATCATTGGCATATGCAGCGCCGACGCTCCGCACGGGGAGTACATATCGAACGCTTTTGTCCAGGACGACGCGGCCGTCATGACACTCCGCGCCCCGCTGGAGGCCGGACATTACGAGGTGAGGGGATATTCCAGCGGCAACGAGCTGACGAAAGCGACGCTCGCCTCCAGTGTCCCGTTCACCGTCAGCGGGAACGCAGCGGGCGCTTTTTCAATAGAGATCGACAAGCGGCAATACAGCCCCGGAGAGGACATCCGCACAAAAATATCCGGCGTCCCAAAGTATATGATCGACGACGGCGCTATAATAGGCGTTTACGGAGTCGAGGCACCGCACGACAAATTCTGGGGCAACGTGGACATCAGGGAAAGGGACTCGGAGTTCTCGCTGTTGACCGCGCCGCTTGACGCCGGCGACTACGAGATAAGGGGATACGCCAGCTGGAAGGTATGGACCGATGAAACTCTGGTATCCAGGGTAAAATTTACCGTGGCGGATGAAGCGCATGAACGGAGTGACTCTCAGTAGCCATGGTATAGTTCAGGAAGCGCTGACGATCGCCGAGACGGAATGCTGGCTCCGTCAGGTTTAAACCTTTTTTTATCAATTATCGAAGGGAAGCTGTGATACATGAGATTGAGCGACATAGCGGGCCGCGGCGACATAGTCATACAGTGCCATGACATCCCGGATGCCGACACGATAGCCAGCGGTTTCGCGCTCCTGTGCTTTCTGGAATCCCTGGGAACTTCTGCGAGGCTCGTTTACGGCGGGCGGAACCCCATAACAAAGCCGAACCTTTTATGGATGCTCAAGCTGCTTCAAATACCCATCGAACACGTCGAGGAATTGCGTGTCCCCTCGCTGCTCGTGACGGTGGACTGCCAATACGGCGCCGGCAATCTGCGCAGGTTCGATGCCCGCGAATTCGCGGTTTTGGATCACCACAGGCCGGAGATACCTGAAGGGCCTCTTGTCGTGATACAGCCGTCGCTCGGCAGCTGTTCCACACTCGTGTGGAATATGATGCGGATCGATGGTTTCGATTTCGCCTCGCGGCCTGATGTTTTTACAGCCCTGTACTACGGCCTGTTCACCGACACCAACGGACTCGCGGAGATGAGGCATCCTCTCGACCGCGACCTGTCCGAGTTCATGCCCGTCGACTGGACTGTCATCAAAAAGCTCAAGAACTCGGCGCTGTCCATAGACGAACTCGAAGTTGTGGCGGATACGCTCTCCTCGTCCAGGATGATCGGCAATATGGGGCTGCTCAGGTCCCAGCCGTGCGACCCGAACCTCCTTGGTTTTTCGAGCGACATAGCCCAACAGGTCGAGCAGTTCGGGAGCTGCGTCGTTTACTGCGATACCCCAATGGGGGTCAAGCTCTCGATACGGAGCGCGGCGCGCGAGGTAATGGCAAACGAGCTGGCGGTTTTCCTGACCAGCGGGGCGGGCTCCGGCGGGGGCGGCATAGAAAAGGCCGGAGGGTTTATCAGCTACGAGTCGATCGAGAAAATAGCGCCCGGAATGTCCCCGGACGACTTCATCCTCTCCCGCATAGAGGAGTATCAGAACAGCTTTGACCTAGTGTACTGCGGCAATCACAATATAGATTTTTCCGCCATGAGGCGTTTTCGAAAACTGCCGGTACCGCTGGGTTACGCGCATACCGCGGACATATTCCCAGAGGGCACTCAGATAAGCGTTCGCACCCTCGAAGGGGATATAGACACCACAGCCGGCCGTGACACATATCTCATGATAGGCATCAGCGGGGAGGCGTATCCCATCAAAAGAGAGAGGCACGAGAAATCTTACGAGGTCCTCGACGCGCCGTACACGCCGAACATCGAATATTCTCCGGTCGTCATGAACAAGATGACGGGTGAAAAGAAGTCCGCGCTGCCATTCGCCCGCTCGTGTGTTCCCAGGGGGGACAAGATAATCCGCGCGGCTGAACTTTCCAGGAACACAAAAGTATTCTCGGATTGGGACAGGGAAAAATATTTCTACGGAAGGGCCGGGGATTACATAGCCGCCCCCGAGTCGGATTTCAGCGACGTGTACATCATCAATCGCGGGATCTTCGGGAAAACATATTGCGAAGTCTGAAGGGAGGACATGGCGCATCGCGTTCATGCTTTCCTCACGGCCGGTTATCGTCTCGTATCCAGCGTCGTCTGTGGGATTGCCCCTGCCGCCCGAAATCACCAACCCGCAGGTTGAGCACTTTGTAATGATTTTCTCACGCTGGTTTATCTCTCCATGCCTTACCTTATCTTCAGCGATGCGCTGTCGCCGGTCCTCTCGCTCAACGCTATTAAAAAGCCGCCGAACGAGCCCGCGGCGAGCATGATGATTGGAATGACCGCCTCGTGAATCGTCATGGGGGCCGAAAGATCGATCGCGGTTGCGTCTCCGAGGAGATGAAAAGCGGCATAAACCCCGGCCCTTCCGAGCAGTTCCCCGATCAACGCTCCGATCGCGAGCGTAAAGGTTCCCTCTATCCAGGAGATGGTCACCAGGGTTCCGCGCGGAGCGCCGAGCGCGTACAGCAAAGCCCTCTCCCGCCTCCTGTCCCTGTTCGACCAGTAGAGGACGAGAAGCGTAGTCAAAAGCGAACATGCGGCGACGCTATAGACGATAATCGAGAGAAAACGCTCACCGCTGCCCATGAGCGAGAAGAGTCTGATTGCGGTTTGGGCCGGGAAGACGAGCTGTCTCTCGGTGTCATGCTGAAACGAAACGGCAAGGCTATATGCGTCAGGATATGTGGCGGGACGCACCAGGATGGCTGTTACCTCGCCCTCGTCTTTTTCCTCTTCGCCGTCATCGTCGTCGTGATCGTGACTCTCCCATACGCTCTCGATGCTCACGAAGATCGCCCTGTCGTATGGGCCAAACGCCCTTGCGGCGACGCCGACCACCTCAAATGAGACATCGTGCTCCTCTCCAAGTACGACTCCATGGGATGTTCTGAACGTGTCTCCGATGAGCAGCCCCGATTCGAGCGCCGCCTGAGCGCCGAGCACCGCCTCGAATTCCTTGTCGAACCATCTTCCCTCTGCGACGTCAATCCATTGCTGGACCGGCTGGCCGCCGCGAATCCGCAGGATGTCTTCCGCGGTTCCCACAACGGGGCACCCCCTGTAATTATCGCCAAATGCGAGCGGAACGGAGATGTCAACCCTGGGGTCCTCGCGGAGAGAGACATAGTCGCTCCATTTCAGATTACCGACCGGGACATCCTGCAGGAGTACGGTGTTCAGTACGATTTGATACGGGCTGCCCTTGGCTCCGACAATGAGATCGAACGGTTCGACCGCCCGAATAAGGCCGTCCCTGAGCCCTTGGGCTAACAGAAACAACATCACCGCCAGGGCCGATGAGAGGGCCACGACGAAAACTGCCGAGATCGTTTGAAACGGCCTGGAGCTCAGATGCCTCAACGAAACGCGAACCTTGACGCCGAGCCGCACGTCAGATCACTTCTCTCGATGAGACGAGTTCCGGGCCGACTGCTGCCGGGACAGGCCTTCGGAGGTTTACTACTCGCTCGAAACGCTTTTTCATGGCCTCATCATGGGTCGCCGCTATCAGGAGCGTCTGCGATTCCGCGCACAGCCCCATCAAGAGGTCCATGACGACTCCGGCGTTTTCGGCGTCGAGGCTCGCTGTCGGCTCGTCCGCCAACACAACTGCCGGAGAATGGATTACCGCCCGGGCGACGGCTGTCCTCTGCTGTTCCCCAAGGCTCAGCTCCGAGGGGCGGCTGTACCGATGATCCCAGAGATCAAGGCGATGAAGGAGTGAATCGGCTCGTTCGCCGGCATCAGATTTTGGGACGCTTGAAATTTCGGCGGCCAACAGCAGATTCTCCAATACGCTGAAGTCGGGCAGCAGGTTCATCTCCTGAAATACGTAACCGACCGAAAGAGAACGCCATCGAGCGGCGGAATGGCCGGCGGCAAAGAGGTCATGTCCGTCGAACAGCACCTCGCCGCAGGTAGGGCGTATCAACGCGGCCAGGATGTGCAGAAGAGTCGTCTTGCCGGACCCGCTGGGGCCCGTAACGGCAAGGGCCTCGCCCCTGGCGGCCAGCAAGTGGTCCAGCCTGAGCGCCTGAGCGTAACTTCCGTCCGGCTGTCTGTAATCATGGCGCAGCTCCTTGATCTCAAGAAAAGGGGTGACGAACGCGTTCATGTCTATGCCTCCTGAATTCGCGTCGCGAGTATTCGTACAATGCTCACAAATCCTGTTTCGGCGTCGGTCTCGCTGCCCAGTTCCAGGCGTCCTTCGACTCGGATCGGGCGGTCGAACGGCAGAGATGTCACGGGCTTTGGAAGACGGACCATGACGATATCATAGGGCCAGTCCGCATCGCTCGAACAGAACGGGCAGATGGACATGGGAACGCGGGTCAGCACGAAAAAACTCAGAGTGGGCTTCAGAGGCGGCGCCATAAATCCCTCCATGACGACGGTTTGACCTTCAAGCGACTTCAACTTGTCCGAGAGCGTTATGCCGAGCGGAGAGACCTCGCCGTACATCTCGCTGAATTGCACCGCCTGGGCTCCCGCGGCCTTTGCCGCGGGAGCTGACGAGCAGATAAGAGAGAGGAATAAGAGGGAAACCAGGAGGGGTACAGACCTGGTTCCATATTTGAAGAGGAGGGACCGGGACTCAGTCCCTCTCGTATTGATGGGCATTGTGAATCCTGATTTTTTCGACATAGAGCCCTGTTCGTCCGGATTTATTTATTTACCGGGTCGATTCCAAGGGCTCTTACCATGCCGAAGAACACCTCCGTGTTGTCCATGACCCCCTTGAAGTAATCCGCGCCAGGGCCGGCTGCGGACAACGGCACGTCGTCGGCGGTGTGGACTTCGGAAGATTCGTTTGCAGGAATATTACCGATGTAGAGCGTGCCATGCGGAGCTCTGGCTGTGTTCCCTATTGCCGCGTCTCCCGACATGATCGCCGGAGATATCGGCTTGTCGTGAAATTTGAAATCCTCGTAGTAATCAGGGTGGTTTGCATATCCGATCGCGAGCGTCACGTCCGGCGCCGGGTTTTCGGGAAAGCCGTCGCCGTCGGCGTCGCCGAAGGTCGGGAAGATCGAGTCGGCGTAGGTGCGGACGGCCTCACGACCTGTCTTTCCATCCCGTTCGTGATATGTTCCGACTATGCTGATTCCGTGAGAGTGGTCGGCGGTCGATATGATCAGCGTGGATCCGTCCTTTTCCGCGAACCTGCGCGCGACCGCGATGGCCTTGTCGAATTCTATGGTGTCATAGGCCGAGCGCTCCCAGTCCATGGCGTGAAGCTGTTTATCTATGCAGGCGCCCTCGACCATCAGGAAAAAGCCGTTCTCGTTCTTGCTCAGGATATCGATGGCCTTTTCGGTCATCTCCATCAGATTCGGCTGATTCGTCAGGCCGCCCAGCACCTCCGGATCCTTCAAGATCTCTCTGTCCAGGTAGACGTTCATATTGTCGAGGCCGAAGAGCCCGAGTATCTTGCCGCCCTTTGACGCGGCCAGTTCGGCGCGGTCGCTTGCGAAATCATACCCCTTCGCCTTGAACTCCTCTATCAGATTGCGATCGTCCTTGCGCTTAGAGCCGGCGACGCTCTTGGGCAGAAACTGCCTGGAACCGCCGCCCAGCACGACGTCAGCCTTCAGCAGCTCTCCCGCGATGAAATTCTGCTCCGCGCGGCGGCGGGTGTGCGCGACCATCGCGGCCGGCGTCGCATCCGTGATATTGGACGTGGTCACTAAGCCGACCGACATGCCCCTGGTGCGTTTGACCAGCTCCGAGATGTTCTCGACCTTGGGGTGCGCCAGCGGGTCGGGGTCTGAGTTCTCGTACACGCCCATTGCGTTGACGACGGACTTGTGTCCCGTCGCGTAGGCCGACGCGCTATTCGCGGAATCCGTGACGAGCGAGTCGTAGCCCGACGTGTTTATAAGCGCCGTCCCATCCCGCAGGAGCTCCATGTCGAGAAATCCGTCGTACTTCCCGTTGGTTATGCCCTTCGACAGGATTCGGGCGATCTGCCTGCTGGCGAGCCCCATGCCGTCCCCGATGAAGAGGATGACATTCTTTGCCGTCTTTTTCTGAGGCGCAGCCACGGTGTAACTAACGCTTTTCTCATACTCCCTGCCGCTCGCCTTCGCTCTGGCCGAGACCTCGATCTTCCCAGGCTTTGTAAGCGTGACGTCGTTGAACCTGTAACTGGAGAGCGCATCGCCCTTCTTTATTATGGGATCCTTGCCGAAGAACTCGGGAGCGCTCTTGCCGTCTATGAGCAGGACGATCTCGTCGGCGGCCGCGCCGCGAAGCTCGACCTCGATGTCAAACCTCTGTCCGGACAGGAACTTCGCCCTGTCGATGGGCAGCACTATAAGTTCCGCATCGACGGCCAGGGCCGCGGTGGAGAACAAAAGAAGAACACCTGCCGCCAATAGTGACTTTATACTCCGCATAAAACTCAACACCTCCATTATTTTTGGTGGGTTCAGATTACCACCGAATAATAATGAGAGTATTATGCCGAGGTAAAAGTTCTGTAAATTAGGAAGGTCAGGCCAATCCGCAGCCGGTCACCAGCCTTCCCCTCCGCCGCCTCCTCCCCCTCCGTCTACGCTTCCGCCGCCGCCGAAACCGCCCCCGGTGAAGCCGCCGCCTCCGTCGCTCCCTGGGGCTGCGATCATCTCTTTCTTGTGTGTCGATATGGAGGATGAAATGTCACTCGACAGCCTGTCAGGGATGCGGCCCGTGTGACTCCAGGTGTAGTCGGAATCTTGCCATGTCGTGTCCCAATCCGGCTTGTACGAGGACTTTCTGAGAATATCCGAAAAGCTGTCCGTCCACGTCTCGGCGCAGTCCAGGGCGAAGGCGTACGGCAGAAGCTCCTCGAAGAGGCGCGGCGTCTCCTCCGGAGGGTAGAGCATGGCCAGCCTGCGCCGCTCGGCCGCCCCCATGTACATCACGAGTCCCTCGATCTCAGCCATCGCCCTGGTCCCCCGAGGGGTATAGGCGGGCAATATCCGCGAGAAAAAGGAACTGATCGCCAGAGCCGCCGCAAACCCGGCGCACATCACTATGTCGTACCTGTACGAGGTTATAAGCACCGGGACGACGACCAGCGCCGCCGCGGCGAATTTCGCATATCGGCCAAGGAATATGGACAACCGCGAGATAGCCCTTTGCAGAGGAAGATAACGCGCGGCGTTTAAATAGGGAATAGCGCCGACGATATAACCTGCGGCGATCGGGAGCAGCCTCCATCCTAGCAGAAACAGAAACGGAGCGAGGAGCAGGATCCCCGCCCTTTTGTACCACGTGTTGGGGGTGTAAAATTCCATCCTCTTCTCCTCGTACGATGCTTGAAGGTTCTCCGACGCTTCGTTGAAATATGATCCGTTGTATTCGTTCAACGTGAGCCCTCTGGCCACGTTGCCGGAGAAGAGCGTCGTCAACAGGGAATGAAGCGGAGGGGATGCCGCGGCGAGATCGTCCTGTCTCTTGGATCTCTCGGCATCGTTGGCGGACTCCGTGGGTTTTATCCAGAGATCCCCCCTGTCATCCTCCTCGAACCGCAGGAAGCCTAAGACCGCGAGCTGCATTATATCGGCGGCGAACACGTCGATGGTATATCTCGCATCCCTCAGGTAGCGGGCAAATCCGGGCTCTACTCCCCTTGGCGCCCTATAGAGCGGGATTACGGTCCCCTTGGTGGGATCTCTCCCGATGACCAGCCACGCGCAGAAGTAGTACAGGAAGATCACCGACACAAGCAGGATGACAACGGTGATCTTGTTGGAAAAGATAAAACTCCACAAGGCATTCGCGCCTTCGTCTTCAGGTTTGGTCACGATGCCCTTGTTCCAACCGATGGCCACGGTCATCCCCTCGCCTGGGGCGAGCGTTCTCGTGGTCTCTATGTGACCGTCCTCACCGATGATAAAATCGCTCCCCCTTCCGCCCTTACGTCCAGTGAAGACCGCTCTCTTCAGCACATTCGCCCCTCCGGGCAGGCTCAATCTAAAGGATGCGTGATCTATGACGTAGGGCCAGTCAGTGCCGGTAACGTTCCAGTAGAGCTCGTCGAACCCGTCGTGGAACAGCAGCCACCCAAGGGTGTCGTAGGTCAGGGTGAACGTATGGATGCCCTTTGATATAGTCCTCTCGGATCTTCCGATTCGTATTTCGACGCCGTCGAAGGTTTCTGTGACCGCAGCGCCCGTTCTCGCCCCGTCGATCAATGCCGAGAGCAGTTCGAACCGCGTGCGGCGGGACTTTCCGGCTTCATCCGTGTAGTTGGTCGGGATGGAGCGTATTATGCCATGCTTTATGTCGCTGCCGTCGACCTGAATTTTGATGTCCTCGGTTATCCGAACGGAGGCGTTGTTCCGCACCACCGCAGTGACGCTCATGTCCAGTATCTTCTCCGCGGATTCGGCCGGGCGCGCTGCCGCGATGGCAAAAAACATGGCGATTGCCGCGAGGCCAGCGAAAACTTTGATGAAAGACCGATTTAACGACGTAAAATGGCTGAGGAGGATAGATCTTAAAGCCCGAAGGAGCCTGCCCTCCGAGACCGTTGAATCTCGTCCTGGCGATTTAATCGGCGTTTCCTCAAATAGGTAAGAGTCAGCCGGAACACGGTCAGTCATCATTTCTCCTCCCTTCAAATTGGAACATATTGGATATTGTAGCATTTTGCTGTAAACTGCTGTTATACTATGCAGCAATTTGAGGCGAGGAGTGACGCGAGTGATGAACCTAACCGTTTTCTTTGTTATATTCGCAGTTATCGTCATACTGATCTTGCTCTGGGGAATAAAGATATACAACGGTCTGGTGCAGCTGTCCAACCTGAAGGACGAGGCCTGGAGCGGGGTTGACGTGCAGTTGAAGCGGAGGTTTGACCTCGTTCCGAACCTTGTCGAGACCGTCAAGGGTTACGCCGCGCACGAACGGAACGCCCTCCAGGCCGTGATCGAGGCCAGGTCAGCCGTTACCTCGGCCGGCGTTCAGAGGGATCGCATCGAGGCCGAGAACGCCCTGTCGTCCACGCTGCGCAGTCTGTTTGCGGTCGTTGAGAACTATCCGGCGCTGAAGGCGAACGAGGCTTTCGGATCGCTGCAGGCGGAGCTGTCGTCCCTGGAGAACGAACTGCAGATGGCCAGACGCTACTACAACGGGACGGTAAGGGATTTCAACAGCGCCATTCAGAAGTTCCCGAACGTGATGATATCCAGACGCCTGGGCTACAGCGAGTCCCCATTCTTCGGCATCGACGAGGAATCCCGCGCGCCCGTTCAGGTCAAATTTTAAAATCGGTATGAGCATAGAGAAAGCGCTCCCCTACTTGCTGAGGAGCGCTTTTTCCGTTAAGCCGTGTCATGTCCTTCGGGGAGCGGCGCGCCAGGATGCGCCTGTCAGCCGCCGTATGTCTTTACGCCCTCCAGGTATGTGGCGCGTACCTTGACATCCTTCAGCTTCTGCGCATCGTCCTCGAACGGGTTGTTCCCGAGTATCGCGAAGTCGGCGGATGCGCCCTCCGCTATGACTCCATAGCCATCCCAGCCTATCGCCCTGTAGGGGTTCCTGGTGTAGATCGTCAGCGCCTCATCCAGGGCAAGGGCTTGATCCTCCCTCGAGTATTTGAAAGGGACGCCGTCCGAGTCGGTCCTGCAAACAGCTACCCAGATTCCACGCCACGGGTTTGGATTCTCCATGGGAGCGTCGCTCGAACCGGTCATGATCAGGCCGGAATCATAGAACCTGCGAAACTGATATGTCTGTCTCATGCGCTCTGGTCCAAGCCGTGAGGGGGCCATAAACCTGTCGGTGTATGTTTGAATGGGCTGTATATCGATCACGACCCCCAGCGAGACAAGGTCGTCGAGCTGTTCCGGAGGGCTCACTATGACGTGATTGAACCTGGGCGGCCGCCTCGGCCGTCCTCCAAGGCGCTCGTAAACCCTCTTGGCGACGCGTATGGCCTGGTCGGTGGCGGCATCTCCTATCATGTGGATCTGCACTTGTATATCCCTGCTGAATGCGGCGTACATCAGGTCGAACAGCTCTTCGTCGCTGTGATTGAGCTGTCCTTTGTTTCCCGGAGCGTCCGAGAAATCCGCCCTCAAAGCCGCTGTTCGCGCGCCAAGCGAGCCGTCTAAGAATATCTTGAGCCCCGCGTATTGTACGAACCTGTCGCCCAGCCCGCTGCGAAAGCTCATGCCCGGCAGCCTGTCGGCGTAGGTTATCACACGAATCGGCAGATCCCCGGAGTCGCGCATGTCCTGGAATATCGAAATATCCTCCGGCAAACCGTAAAGGGGCGCGTCGCAGGCATGTACGGCCGTTACTCCCATGGAGGCGAGCATACCGCATCCCTTCACCGCCAGCGACTTTATCCTCTCCCTGGTCTCGTGCTCTCTCTCTACGAGACTGAGGATGGGCCCCGGCGCTTCCTCGTTCAACACGCCAGTCGGAAGGCCGTCAGGGCCTCGGACCACATTTGCGTCCCGCGAGTTCCACAGTCCGGACTCCTCCATGGCGATTCTTCCGGCCACGTGGGCATGGCCGCAGTATCTGGACACGATCACCGCCCGGCCGTTCGCTATGGAGTCGATCATATCCATCGTAGGTTGAATCGGCTTGGGCCAGAGAGTTTCGTTATAGCCGAAGGCCCTCACCCAATGAAACTCGGGATGTTCCTCTATGTGGGATTTCAGCGCCCCCAACAGCTCATCAATCGACGAGACGGCTGACAGATCCGTGTAGAGTTGGTTCTTGCAGTAGGCTGTCAGGTGGATGTGCGCGTCGCTTATGCCTGGCATGACCAACGCGCCGCCTGCGTCTATCACATCGATTTTATGTCCGCAGGACGCCCGCGCCCTGGCCTCGACGTCATTCAGCCCTCCGACAGCCCGAAATACCCCGCCTTCGACAAAAAACGCCTCGGCGGCCGGATTCGCCTCGTCTCCCGTCCAAATCCTCCCGCCGTGAACGATCATGGGAACGCCTGGCTTCTGCCTCAAACCAGCATACCTCCTCTCATGGATCTCCTATAGCTTTTTAAGGGCTTTCTTCATGCACTCCATGGCCGATGTCAGATAATCCTTCTGTTTGCAGTATGCGATTCTGACAAACCCAGGGGTCTCGAACGCCTCTCCCGGCACGATCGCTACGCCGGCCTCCTCCATGATGTAGCTGCAGAGTTCGACGTCAGTCTTTTGAGCCCCCGCCGCGACGCGGGGAAATACGTAAAACGCGCCGTCCGGCACGACGATATCGAACTGCGGCATGTCCCTCAGATAGCCGATGACGAGATCGCGCCTCTCCCTATATTCCTTTATCATCCTGACTACATCGGGTTCGGCGTTCCTCAGGGCGTTCTCATAGCCGTACTGCGCGAAGGTGGTCGGGCTCGTGTTCAGAAACAGGTGAGTCCTGTTCGCGTGAGGAGTGACCCAATCCGGCATTGCCATATAGCCAACGCGCCAGCCCGTCATCGAGTAGGTCTTCGACGCCGCCCCAACCGTTATGGTTCGCTCTCCCATTCCCGGGAGGGAACCTATGCTGATGTGCTCTCCGGCGTAGAGGAAACGCTCATAGCATTCGTCCGACACGACTATCAGATCATGTTTTATGGCTATCTCGGCGATCCTCTCGATCACGTCTTTTCGCAGCACAGCGCCAGAGGGGTTGTTAGGGCTGTTCAATATCAGCATCCTGGTCTTATCGGTCACTGCCGCTTCGAGATCATCCGGATCGAGCAGGAAGCCGTTTTCGAACCTGCACGGCAGTTTTACCGCCTTTGCGCCCGTCATCTCGCAGAGCGCAGGATATGACAGGAAACAAGGGACGGGCACTATGACCTCGTCCCCCCTGTTGAGTATCGTTATGGCCGCCGTCGACAGAGCGGCAGCCGCGCCGACTGTTATAAGTATGTCGGCCGGAGAAACGTCGATCTTGTTGTCCCTGGCCAGCTTTTTCGAGAGGGTGACGCGCAGTTCCTCGACCCCTCGCATATCGGCGTAGTGAACGAAACCGTCCTGGATCGCTTTGATGGCGGCGTCCTTCGCGGTCTGCGGCGAGTCGAAGTCCGGGCGTCCTATCTCGAGGTGATAGATGGTCCGCCCGCTCTTTTCGATCTTCGTGGCGAGGTCCAGGACATCCCTTATTCCGCCGCCCATCTTTATGCCGCTGAGTTTTTCGTTTGGCAGTTTCACTTTCTTTATCACGCTAGAAAACCCCTATCTCATAAAAAAATTGACCAGCGTCATGCTGATCGCCGGAAAGTATGTGAACAGCATCAGGCATACTGTCATGACTCCAACAAGCGGGAATATCTCTTTTGATATGTTGTCCATGCGCTCTCCCGACACAGCGGAGGCCACGAAAAGGTTCGCGCCGTAGGGAGGCGTTATAAACCCTATGGCCAATGCCACTGTCATGACGAGGCCGAAGTGAACGGGATCGACCCCGAGGTCCTTCATAACGGGAAGGAATATTGGCGTCAGTATTATCATCGAGGAGATGTTGTCTATGAAACAACCGATTATGAGCAGCATTATGTCGACAAGCAGGAGGATGACATACTTCGAGTCGGAGATACCAACTATCCATGCTCCGATCTTGATCGGTATTTCCTCCATTGTCAGGTATTTCGCGAACGCCATGGACAGGCCCAGCATGAATGTCGTGGCTCCATTGACGACCACTGTGTCCTTCAAAGCGTCGCACAGCGTGCGGAAGTCGAGCTCTTTATAAATGAACTTTCCTACCAGCATGGCGTAAACCACGCCGACCACCGCGGCCTCCGTTGGGGTGAATATGCCTCCGTAAATGCCGCCCAATATTATCACTGGCACCATCAGTGCCCAGAATGCGTCTTTAAAGCTCAGGAGCAGATTTCTAAGCCCCATTTGTTTGTCTGAACACGGATAGTTTCTCTTCTTGGCCACGAAGTGAGCGTACACCATGAGCGAGAAGCCGATCATGAGCCCGGGGATTACGCCGGCCATGAACATTTCGCCGACAGACGCCCCAGAGACCACTCCATATATTACGAAGGGTATGGACGGAGGTATGATGACACCTATGGATCCGGCGGCAGCCGAAAGCGCGGCCGCGAATGGCCCGCCGTAATGTTTTTCCTTCATCGCGGGAATCATGAACGATCCTATGGCGGAGACAGTGGCTGGTCCAGACCCTGAGATCGCGGCGAAGAACATGCAGGCCACGACAGTCACCATCGCGAGAGCCCCTATCATGAAGCCGACGAGGCTCTCAGCGAAGCTGACGATTCTGCGGGATATTCCTCCGTAGCTCATCATCGACCCAGCGAGCATGAAGAACGGTATCGCCAGAAGCGGGAAGGTGTCTATCCCAGTAAACGCGTTCTGGGCGATCATCGTCAGAGGGGTCGAGCTGAAGACGCACATGGTCACAGCCGTCGCGAGTCCCAGCGATATGCCGATCGGGAGCGTGATAATCAGGAAGATGGCAAGCAGTGCCATTAAGAGTGCTACGTCCATTACTTCGCCTCGCTTCCCCCGGCCAGGCCGGTCAGTTTTTTCGCAAGGCTCCAGATCTCGTCGATCAGGCGCAGCAGCATGACGAGCGCGCCGACGGGCACGGCCGCATATGTGAAAGCCGTCGGAATCTCAAGAGCCGCCGTTATCTGCCCGCGTCTCCAGACGAGCGAGGTAACCTGAAAGCTCTTGTTGATCAGGAAGATGGTGAATCCGCACCAGATGAGCATTGCCAGCATATCGAGGATAAGTTTTCCGCGCTCGCTCAGATAATCGGGGAGAACCTCTATGCGCAAGTGCCGCTTCTTTCTAACGGCGTATCCGGTGCTGAGCCACGTCAGCCAAATAAACAGATATCGTCCCAGTTCCTCGCTCCACGACAGAGAGCTGCTGAAAATATACCTCATTACAACCTGCAGAAAGATGACGATAACCATCACAAACAGGATCGATATCAAGATCTTTTCCTCTGCGTCATCCAGAAACGATCTTATCTTGCCCAATAACTCGCACCTCCAACGCGGAAACCAGTCAACAATGACGTTTTGCCAAGAAAACTTGTCAGTCCTGGAACAAAGGTTCCTTCAAACCACAGGCCGTTTTTTTGACTGCGACGCTGAATCCGGCAAACAATCAGCGCGTACACGGATTCAAGCTCGCCAACCTGTGGTTTGAAGGACTCGATGGGGCCTCCTCTTAAGATTATTACTTATTCGCCTCTATGACCTCGTTCAGGAAATCCCTGCCTACCTTGTCGGCGAACTGATCGTAGACCGGGGCGCTCAGTTTCTTGAACTCGTTTTTCTCGGCTTCCGTCAAATCGTTGACGATCATTCCGGCCTCCTCGAGGAGCTTGAGCATGTTGTTCTCGTCGGCGATGGTATTCTTTCGCTGTATCTCGGTATAGATCTTTCCTCCCTCTATAATTATTTCCTTGTATTCATCCGGGAGTGACCTGAAAAAGATCTCGCTCATCGTCAGAGGCGCGACCGCGTAAAGATGTCCGGTGAGTGAGAGATACTTCTGGACCTCGTAGAACTTTGGAGTGTAGATCAGGTTGAGCGGGCACTCCATGGCGTCGACCGTCTTCTGCGACAACGCCGTGTAAAGCTCTCCGAAGTTGATTGGGGTGGGGTTTGCCCCAAAGAGTTTGAACGTTGCGATGTGAATCGGGTTCTCCATCGTCCTTATCTTGAGCCCGTTCATGTCCGACGGCTTCTTGATGGGGCCGCGGTTGTTCGTCGTGTGTCTGAACCCATTGACGCCATAGCCAATGATGCGAAGGTCCTGCTTCTGTATGGCGGCATTCAGTTTTTCCCCAAGCTCTCCGTCGATCAGTTTCTTCGCGGTTGCGTCGTCCTTGAAGAGGAATGGGAATTCGAATATATTAAAGGAGGGCTCGAACGTCGCAAGAATCGAGCTTCCTATAATTCCAGCCTCTATCGTGCCGAGCTGCATCGCCTCAGTTGCCTCGCGGTCTCCGGCCAGGGACGCGTTCAGGTGGAGGGAAACCTCGACATCTCCTTTGGTCTTCTCCTCCACGTGTTTTTTGAACTCCTTGAGGGCCGGCGTGCTCGCATGTTCTTCGTTGCCCACGGAATGGATCTTGATCTTGTACTTTGCCGCGGCCTCGGAACCCGCCGCGGTCAGGAACAGAAGAGACAGAACCAATAACAACACTGACAGACGCTTCATAACAATCACTCCATTCATTTTGTTTTTATATTTACGTTTGAGCGCTGATTTTATACTTTTCTGATGGGAACTCCGTTCAACCTGCCGATTGGGATCTTGCCCATTATCACGTCGCGGGCTTCTTCCGCCGCGGTGGTCCTGAGTTTTTTGAGGGCGTCGGAGGAGTACCACGCGGTGTGCGGGGTGAAGAAAAGCCTCTTCTCGCTGAACATCGGATGGTTCATATCGGGGGAGAACTCACCCTCGATCACATCGAATCCGGCCCCGGCTATGACGCCCTCCTTCAGAGCCGCAACGAGCGCCTCCATATCGACCAAGGGGCCGCGCGCCGTGTTTATGAGGTGTGCTGTGGGTTTCATGAGACGGATTCTCCTGTCGTCGATCAGGTGGAAGGTCTCGCGGGTCGAGGGAACGTGTACGCTCACAATGTCCGACTCGCGGAGGAGATCGTCGAGGTCATCCTTTACCGTTACACCTAGTTCGGCCGCGGCATCACGGTTTATAAAAGGATCGCAGGCCATCACCTCGCCGAACAGGGGGCGAGCCTTGCGAGCCAGCAGCCTTCCTATCTTGCCGAAACCAACTATGCCCAAGATCATCCTGCCTATTCGCTTGGGGACAGGGTAACTCATGTGGTGCCATTTCTTCTCCTGCTGTATCGTCCAGTTGTAGTGCGGCATATACCTGGCGAGGGCCAGGGCGAACGCCAGCGCGTGATCCGAGACCTCCTCCAGGTTGAAGTCCGGAACGTTGCACATCATTATTCCAAATTCCGTGGCAGCCTCGACATCCACATTGTCCACGCCCATCCCGTGCCTTATGATCGCCCTGCACCTCTTGGCGCGGGACAGGATATTCCTGTCTATGACGGCGTTAGCGACTATCATCGCGTCCATCTCGGGGATGACCTTGTCGAATTCCTCCATGTTGTTGACGATAACAATCTCGGCGCCGGATTCCTCGATGATGGGACGCTCTATTTCGTCTATTCCGTCATCGCAAACTACGCTGAATATAACAACCAGCGGTCTTGACACAAACCTGCCTCCTCTCCATGACTTCACATCCAGCTGACGAAATAATCCATTGACCATACAAAACCGAACTCATGCGGTCATTCACTCATTCAAGTCCCCCTACAATCTTGCCAGTTTATTTAATACAGAATATAAAACTTTTCTTTAAAATATCTTATCCTTCTTCCAGTTATTTGTCAACTTGATTTCATGGCCGTGTCACTCGCAGGGCAAACGCATCAAAATGCTGACCAATATAGATAAAGATGGCGGAAGCGTTTATGATGAGAGGATCCAGGGAGCTGGCTCCATGGCGGGGTGTGGGGCGGAGCCTCACGGTCTTGATTTCCCGTGTTTTTACAGCAGCAGGAACACGCCGGCAAGGCTGATTCCAGAGGCGAACGCCGCGCGCGTTTGGGAGAAACCTGACGCGCCCGCGAAGAAATACGTCAGAGCGGGTGCGCATAACAGGACGAGCCAGTTCGAAAAAGATGTCTCCCAGGGGAATAGGACCAGTATGTTCAACGACAGGACCTCCCACCTTTCGAAGAGAAATTCGGCGACAGCCGAGGCCGCGCTGCCGCCCGGAATCCCCAGCAGCGCCGGAAGGGACAGGATCCACGATACCGGAAAGAGGATGGCGAACGCCGGCAGGGACAGAAAATTCGCAGCCAGCCCCGCCAGCGGGACGGAGCCAAACGTCCACGCGGCCTGGACCGATGTGGCGAGCCACGCGAGCGGGCTGGCAAGAGCGGCCTTGACCGGCCGGCTGAGCTCGCTTCTGGCCAGGGCGGTTATCGCTAGCACGGCGAGCATCGACAGCCTCCACCCGATGTCCCAGAAGAGCCACGGGTTGGCCAGCAGCATCGCGGATCCCGCCGCGCACGCTGAATTGAAGCCGTTGCCGAGCCGCCCGACGACCCTGCCGGCAATCATGATCTCGATCATGAACGCCGCCCTGAGCGAGCTTGGCGACGCGCCGGCCAGGAGAACGTACAGCCAGATCGCGGCGCTTATGGCGTACAGCCTGAACCTGAATCGCTTCATGAAAAACCAGCAGACGGCGAAGGCTATGCCAACGTGGAACCCGGACACCGCCAGGATGTGCGACGTTCCCACCGACCTGTGGAGCTCGGACAATATCTCGTCCCTCTCCCCCGTCAGGGACGCGAGCGCGTAGCCGGCTGTCCTCGGCGGCAAAACCTCGGAGATCCTCCTGCTCAGGCTGTCGCGCCACGCGGCAGGCCCCAGAGACCTGCCCGCCGCTTTGCAGGACGACACCTGGACAGCGCTCGACGCGCCCTTAGCCAGCCAATACAGGCGCTCGTCAAACTCCCTCGAAGCTCTGGCCCGCTTGAATGGAACGGAGACGCCGGAGAACTCGACCACATCCCCCGTCCTTATTCCGGAGCCAGCGTCGAGGCGGAGGACGAAAACACCGGAGGCGCTTTTGACCAGCGCTGACGCTTCCCTGCCCCACTTCCGGGCCGAGAGCACGGTCCCGCGCTCATGAACCGTTCTCGGCGGTTCATCACCCCTGGAGATGACGAACGATATGTAGAACAGGCCCAAAAACGTCAACACGAGCAGAACGGCCGAGACTTGAAGGGAGGATCGGTTTGGATGTCCGGTCCCGAGCGCGGCCCAGCCGACTGACGCGAGCAGCGATATGATGAAAGCCGCGGGAAACGGGTACGCATAGGTTCCGAAGAGCGCTGAAAATATCGAGAACGACAGAAGGGGCAGAAATGCCGGCACCTCCGAGAGAGGCGTCCTGTACATGGAGGGGCTCAACGATCGAAACCGCCTCAGTCCTTGACCGAAACCAGGTCTTTGAGCGATTCGAAGCGCTTTGCCCCGATGCCCCTCACCTCCATGAGGCCCTCTGGAGTGGCGAACGGACCGTTTTGCTCCCTGTAGCTGACTATGGCCTGCGACAGTTTTGGCCCTATTCCCGGAAGCGCCAGCATCTCGTCCGCCGTCGCCCTGTTTATGTTTATCCTAGCCGATGCGCCCGCCTGCTTGGACGAGGCGGCAGGGCGCGCCGCCGCTCCAGAGGTCCCGGCCTGTACGCCGGATGGGCGCGCCGCCTGAGACGCTTCGCCCTGCGCCTTCGCCTCGCCCTTCCTGGGCACCTTTATGTGCGCTTCGTCCTCGATGCGCTCCGCGAGATTTATGGCCTCGGGATCGGCATTGGAGGAAAAACCGCCGGCGCCGGCCACAGCGTCCAACACCCTGCTTCCGGCCGGCACCTCGTACACCCCGGGGCTCATGACGGCGCCCGTCACATACACCACCCACTTACCGTCCTCGCGGCCGGAGGCCTGACCTTGTCCGCGATCCTCAGCGAACTCGTCCGGCGCGACGGGAGCGGGGCCCTTATCCGCAAAATTCCCGTGAAACGCCGATACGAGCAGGAACGCAGCGATCAGACACGCCGCTCCTCCGATTCCCAGCGCCCATTTTTTAGCCCCGTCCTCCAGCCTGATCATATCAATTCACCCTCGAGACACCATGCCGTCGAACCCGTTATCCGAACCGACCGAATCTCCCCCGTCATCTCGGACGGGGCTCTTACCAGCACTACCTTGTCCGTGACGGTTCGTCCCTGCAGCAGGCCCTCGACCCTGGGAGCCGGATCGTCGAGCATGACGCCGCACGTTGTTCCCTCCAGAGACTTGTTTATTTCCTTTGATATGCCGAACTGAACGTCGTTTATGACCGCCAGTCTGCGGGCCCTCTCCTCCCTGGGCACCTGATCGGTTCTCGCGGCCGCCGGAGTCCCCTCCCTCGGGGAGAACGCGGCGGAGTGCACCAGGTCGAACCTGACTGACTCGATGAGCGACAGAGAGTCGAGGAACTCGTCCTCGGTCTCCCCGGGGAAACCGACTATGAGGTCTGTCGTCAGTCCCACGTTCGGAAGCGCGGTCCTGATCCTTCCGACGACGTCCAAGTACTCATCCCTGGTGTACTTCCTGTTCATCTCCCGGAGTACCTTGTCGCTGCCGGACTGAACCGGCAGGTTGATTGACGGGCAGATGTTTCCGGCGTCATCGGAGCTCATCACGTCCAATATGTCCTGACCGAAGTCTATGGGGTGCGATGTGGTAAAGCGCAGGCGCTTCAACCCGCTAACCGACGCTGCGTCCGAGAGAAGACCGGCGAAGCGGTACGCCCCATTAACGCCGCAGAAATCTCTGCCGTAGCTGTTGACGTTCTGACCGAGCAGCGTCACCTCGACGGCTCCTGCCGACACGAGGCCGTTTATTACATTTAATATGTCTTCGGGTTCCCTGGAACTGAACCCGCCCCTCACGTATGGCACGATGCAGTAGGAGCAGAATTGGTCGCAGCCGTTGGCGATCGTGACATAGGCCTTGTGGGGCCTGCCGCGCGAAACCGGCATTTCGTGAAGGTCCTCCGTCCCGTGCCTGTCCTCGTCCAAGATGATCCTCGTCCTGCCATCCTCCGCGCTCGCCGCTATCGAAGCCGGCACAGCGCCCAGCCGCCTGGGCCCTGCGACGACCTTCACCCACGGAAACCTGCGCGCCACGCTCTCCCCCACGCGCTGAGCCATGCACCCGACAAGGGCGACGCTGGGCCTGCCGTACCGCTCCCATTGTGGCCGGAACCTGCCGAGTTCGCTTATGACCTTCTGCTCCGCCTTGTCTCTTATACTGCACGTGACGAATATCGCGACATCGGCGTCGAGCGCGTTTTCCATCTCGCTCCAGCCGAGCGAGTTCATTGCGCCCCTCAGCCGGTCGCCGTCGTATACGTTCATCTGGCACCCAAACACCCTTATCGAAAAAGTCAGAGGATCACAGCAACTTTTAACTGACACCTTGTTATCACCTTCGCCCATGTTTACGCGCGCTGAAAGCACCTATATATGATATTATCATATCCGTACGCCTCATGCGGCGTCAATTCGATTTCAAAGGGGATGATATTCAAGTGATCTCAAAAAAAATATTCAGACTGTCGCTGGTCATGGCCTTGGTTGTTCTGGCCGCTGGCGTCTGCTGGGCGGCTTCGTTCTCGCTGCCGGAGATCGATGGGTGGAAGTGCGGGGAGATCATGTCCGCAGACTTTGATGCAGTGTCTGGAAATCAGGGGTATTGGCTCCAGCGCGATTACACGACTCCCTCCGGGACGCCGATCGAGGCCATCCTGATGGGCGGGAAGGGGCCGGGCAATCTGAGAATGCCGCCGCCCGGGACGGACTCGGCAACCGGAGTCTACGGTGACGGCGGAACTTTCAGGACGCTCCGAGCGGGCGGATTTCCGGCCATACTCGAAAACCGTCCGCTGCTCGGGCTGTCCCTCTCCGTAAATTTGGGCGGCGCGACCGTCACATTCGAGAGCGCCAGGTTCGCCCTGTCCGAGGATGAATTCATCGAGGCGGCGTCAGTCATCATCCGGTCCATGAATCCATGAAATGACCCCCCAATGCAGAGGGGGGTCAAGCTGGAGCAGGTTTACTTTTTCTCAGCGCCTACTCAGGTTCGAACATGTCCTTTCCCACTCCGCATAACGGACACACCCAGTCATCCGGTAAGTTCTCGAACGCCGTTCCCGGGGCGATGCCCGAGTCGGGATCCCCCGCCGCTGGATCGTAGCTGTAGCCGCACACTGAACAGATCTGCTTTTTCATAGGTAGTCAACCCTCCCTGGAATATCGCGGCCCACTTGGGGCTCGCCTGTCGGTTGCCGAGATTGCATATACTACTCCATAAACCGCGGGCGGTCAGCGCAAAAAAACCAGGCTTTTGGCAAGGTAGTCCAGCCCAGACAAGACCGTCAGGACCATTGCGCACCACATGACCGGATTCGCGTATGGAATGCCGAAAATCATCATTACTATAGCGACTATCTGGCTCACCGTCTTGGCCTTGCCCCACGCCGACGCGTGGATCACCACCCCCCCGGCCGCCGCGACCATGCGAATCCCCGATACGATGAACTCCCGCGAGATGATTATAACGACGATCCACGCGCTGAGACGCCCGAGTTCTACGAGGGAGACGAGAGCGGCCACCACAAGTATCTTGTCGGCCAGCGGGTCGATGAATTTTCCGAGGTCGGTGACGATGCCGCGCTTGCGCGCCACGTACCCGTCGACCGCGTCGGTCAGAGACGCCACGATGAACGTGGTCCCGGCTAAGATGTCGCCTATGTTGACGCCGAGCAGGGTGCCGAACTGGCCTCTCACCGCGAGGAATACCATTATGAGGGGCGAGAGAAAGACCCTCGACATGCTGAGCATATTCGGAAGATTTAATGAAATCATCGCGCAAGCCCCCCCCAGAAGTTTATGACAGCTATTATAATGACTGCGTCTTGATTTTGCAAAGCCTGAGGGCAATCATGCCCTTCGGAGGGGAATAAAAAAATTTCACTAATATGAGTCTAAAGTCCTATTGCAAATATCATTTTTGTCCCTATAATGATGAGCGTTAAGACAGAGGGCCGGGAGCCACTGAGTAACAGATCAAGATGGGAGGTATTCCTCATGTTGTTTAAGTACAGAGCCAGGACTACGACGGGCGCAATAACGAATGGCAGCAGAGAGGCTGCTTCTCAGGAAGCCGCAGTGTCATGGCTGAGAGAGCAGGGAATGTCCCCCATAAGCGTCGAGGCGCATGGCATTTTAGGCGCCGCCACACACGACAAGGGCGGAAAGTTCTCGATCAACCTGAACCTCGAGTTGTTTCCGCAGAAGGTCACGCTGAAGGACAAGAACGTAATATTCAAACAGATGGCGACGATGGTAAACGCCGGAATAACGGTCGCGGCCACGCTTGATCTGCTGGCGAGCCAGACGGAGAATAAGACGCTCAGCGCGGCGATAAGCGGCATGAGGGACGCGGTCGGCGGAGGAGTTACGCTCGCGGCCTCGATGGGTCGCTATCCAAAGGTCTTCTCGGGGCTGGAGATAGCCCTCGTCAGGGCGGGCGAGGAGGGCGGAGTCCTGGACATAAGCCTTTCAAGGCTTGCCGGCTTCGTGGAGCAGCAGTACGCCCTCCAGAAGAAGATAAAGGGCGCCATGATGTACCCCAGCGTGGTGGTGGCGTTTACAATATTAGCGCTGGGGGTGCTTTGCGCCTTCATCGTCCCGATGTTCCGCAAGGCGTTCGCGAACATAGGGATGGCCGAGCTTCCAAAGCTGACGGCGGCGATCTTCGGCTTCTCCGATTTCCTCAGGGGTTATTGGTTTACGCTGCCGATACCGTTCATAATCATCGGTGTGATACTGCACTATGTGAAGAAGACCGAGGGAGGAAAGCGGTTCCTCGACAAGCGCAAGGTGAAAGCGCCCCTGATCGGCGACATAATCTTCAAGGCGATACTGGCCAGATCATTCCGCACCTTCGCTACTCTGGTGACCGCCGGTGTTTCGATACTCGACTCGATAGAGATGTCCTCGGGGGTGGCGGACAACGCGCTGGTCTCGGATGCCTTCAAGCTCATGAGAGAGCGCGCGCAAAACGGCGTCCTCCTGAGCTCCACGATAAAGGAGCAAAAACTCTTCCCTGGGATGGTAGCGCACATGGTGGCGGTGGGAGAGGAGACTGGTCAGGTGGACGAGGTTTTGTCGAAGGTTGCAGACTGGTACGACATGGAGCTGGACGAGAAGATAAAGGGTCTCACCTCCATAATAGAGCCCGTACTGATAGTCTTCATCGGCCTGGTGGTGGGTTTGGTGGTTGGATCGATCTTCGTACCGCTGATCCAGGCGATGCAGCAGTTCATGTAAATCAAAGAATGCGGGGTTACAGAGCGTTCAAATCCACTGAAAGGGAGGCGGGTATAGAGAAAAAGATGGAGTATGAGCGAGAGGTTTTTTTCTGAAGGCAAGAGCGGCGGAGTGTTCTGAGCGAATGTAATTAAAGAGGCACAGCATTTCAAATTCTAAAGATCGGGCAGAGCCCGAAGAAACGGAGGAGTTATTGTTATGAAAAAGATGTTGAAGTCGAGGAAAAGCGGATTTACCCTGGTTGAGCTCCTGATAGTCATTATGATCATCGCAATCCTGGCGGGAATGATGATGATCGCGACGGGTTCGGCGACCGACAGCGCCGAGGCTTCGAAGCTGGTGAACGATGTTCGCGCTGTAAAGTCGGCATGCCTGCTCTTCTACGTTGACGAGGGTTATTGGCCAAGCAAAGATACGGAGGTTGCTCCTAGTCTTGACAAGTACACTGACCGTCCGATGTTCAACACGACTACTGGGAAGTACAACTTGCAAATCGCAGTAGGAAAAACTGATGGGCGTGAGCGTTATGTAGTTGGAATCCAACCTAAGGCCGGAGTTATCGCGGATGGCGTAAAGACAAA